>JAADYY010000030.1 GCA_010092805.1 Chloroflexota bacterium
CCTGATTTTTTTGTTTCTCCTGGCCACACCCATCCAACGCACAACCCGACGCGAGAATATTAATGGACGGCGCGGCGGAAAGCAACCGTCCAAGCCACGATCTACCTCACCTCACGTTTAGCCACCCAAACGTAAAGAATCTGAAAATTCGTGATTTTCTTTATGCTTCTGAACGCACCTTTACTGTACACTAAGGGTGTGGGTGCTGTTCATGGTTGTTTTCTCCTTGTGATGTAGGGGTGGTCTTCGGAGCACCCCTGCGTGCTTTACTCCCCCAATTTTCACCACAAGCGAATCACTTGTCCACATCTGAAGCGCTGCCGGGTGTCGCTGCTCCCTAAAAACGTAATTCTATACTGATCCCGCAATCGATGGCCGACGCCCTATAGTACCTTCGGCATATTTCGCGTCGAAGCGGGTGCCACGCGCGCTAAGATATAATAAACTGTAAGAAACAGTTAGATAACAGTTTGTCAAATCAAACGCGATCCGGCGGCATATCACGCCAACTGATGCAGCCTAACATATTCTGAGCGCGAGGTGACCGACCGATGTCCTCATCAACACGGATGATGCACGAACACGGATGATGCACCGCACCGCTGATGCGATGAAAGGAACAGCGCGATGAAGGGCCAAGACTATCAGGCGCACTATCCCAGCGCTTCTAGCGGCCAGCGCAAGGGCCTGGGTGATTTGATGCTGTGGAAATCGCTGCACGGCCACAAGAGCGACCAGCCGCAGCGCGTGGGGACGCTGCGAGCGTTGGCGATCATCTACAGCGCACTGTGGGCGGTGATCGCTGTGCTGGAGTCGCCGTGGTCGCTGACGGCACTCGTCTCAGTCATCTTGTTGACACTCACGTTTTGGTTCGTGATCGCCGTCTCGAGTCGCGGGGGTGAGCGGGTGTTCGCCCGGCTGCTCTTCACTGGCTGGGCCATCACGGCGGGGTGGGTGCTGCTGACCGGGCCGCTGAGTCAGTTCGAGATGTCGCCCTGGCTGCAGGTGCCGCTCGGCGTCGCGCTCACCGCCATCTACTATGCGATCCTGCTGAACCAGCCCATCTGGTTGATCAATCTGGAGGCGGGTGAGGTCTATTTCCGACGGCTGGGTGAAAATCAGGGCACCAGCTACTCGCTGATCACCTGCGCGCTCAACCTCGATAAATCGACCCCGACGACGCTGCATCCCGGCCCCACAGTTCACGGGCACGGCAGCACGGTCGTCACTGTGACGATGGGCGCTGATTATCATTGGATCAAGCCGATTGACGAGTTTCGCTTGATCTGGCGGTTGGACAAAACGATCTGGGTGAACGAACTCGCCGTTGAGGACATTGTCACCCGCGACCGCTCCACTTTTGATCTGAAGATCACGGCGGCGTTTGAGCATGACCCATGCAAACTCCGGGCCGACGGGCTGCTGTTGAATTTGCCCAACTTCCGGCAGCCAGCGGATCTGGAAGCGGCGCTGCGGGGGGCGGTCAGCGGCGCGCTAGATCGGGTAGCGCGCGAGTTTTTCGTCACCCGCAGCGTGATCGATGCCCGCACCAGCGGCGCTATCGTCGATTTCAAAGCTGGCTTGCCGGATCTGCTGGGGGGGCTGTGCCAGGTGCTTGGCTTGAAGCTGAATGTTGCGCTGACCAACATCACGCCAGCGGTCACCGACCAGCAGCGCCATGCGGCGGGGTTGTACGCAGCGGCCAACGATCAAGGCGAATCCGATTTCGCGCGGCTGGATGCAGCAGGCCGCCGGATGACCCTGCCGATGTCGGACGAGCAGTTGTTCTACTACGTGATCAGCCAGCATACCCGTCCCGAGAGTGATCAAACGCCTTATTTGACAGAAGAAGACCGGATTTTGCGCTATCTGCAAGCCGGGGGCGTAGAGGCATTGCGAGACCTGGAAGCCGTCCTGGCGGAGCACCCAGAGATGCCGGTGCCGCCGCGCATCCAACTGCTGATGAAACGGCTCCAACGGCAGCACAATCGCTGGGTGCCGCCGTCGGTGGGTGCGGGACCCGTTGGTTTGGGGAATGGCGCGTCGTCGCCAGCAGCGGCCAGCAGCGGCGCACAGCCCGCCGACGCGCACAATGCCAGCGGTGATCAAGGTAACGGCAGGCGGAATAACCGTCAGCATGAAAATGAATCGACAGCCGCGCAGACGCCCCCGCCGCCGCCTAAGCGGACGATCAATCTGGGTCAGGTGATCGAGATGCGCAAGTCCAGCGACAACACCTATCGCCCAGTGGATGAGTAGTTGGCGGTTCAACGCGGCACACAATGCTGTAGAATACAGGCAGTCATCCAGCAGCACGCGGGTGGCTGATGACCCGGAGCCGTTGACTGAGGAACTGCCTGTATGACCGCCAACCCGGAACGCCAGATGGAACGCCAGCCGCTGCCGTATTGGTATCAGCGCGAGGACGTGAAGCACATTTACGATCAGATTGAGGCCGGGGAATTCTGCGAACTGGTCGGCATCGGCAGCGGCGGCAAAAGCAACCTCGTTAACCTGGCGGTGCGCGAGGATGTGAAAGCCCATTACCTGGGGCCACAGAAAGCGCCGTATGTGGTGGTGGTGCTGCTGAACCCGCATCTGCTGGTCAAGCTGGAAGGCGATGCGCGCAGTCATACCGGCACGCTGTGGGCGGGCTATGAACTGATGCTCAACCGGCTGCGCCGGCAGTTGTTCGCGCCAGAACATCAGCAGATCATGCCGGAAACCCGACGTACCGACCTCAACGACGCTGTGGAGGCATACTACATCAATATGTACCACCAGACGCCGGTGATCGCGCAGGCCGGGATTCGGCATCTGGAGGACGTGATTTACGAACTGCTCTCGATGGATGAAGAATGGCGCATCGCCTTCATTTTCGATGAGTTCGAGCAGTTCATCGACTCGCTGAACGCGGAATTCTTCCAATCGCTGCGCGGCCTGCGCGACGCTTACAAGGGCCGTGTGATGTACGTGACCACCAGCCGCGAACCGCTCAAAACGCTGATGGAGCGGCGTCCGTTCGACGACCACCAGCGCGCGCTCATGGAAGGGTTCGTGGAGTTGTTCGGCGGCCACCGCCGCTACATCCGTCCGCTCGATGAGCAGAGCGCGAACGAAGCTATCCGCCGCTTGGAGAGCCGCTTCCGCCAGCAGATGAAACAGGGGCGGCTGCGACCGAGTGTCGCCAGCAACCTGATTTACGTATCGGGTGGGCATGTGGGGCTGCTGCGCCGCAGCTTCCTGCCCGCCAGCACAACCATTGCGCCGCGCATCGCGGACGACAAGCTCGAACTGATCCGGGCGCTGGTGCAGCATCCCGGCGTAGCGGACGAGTGTCAAGCGATGATCAACAGCCTGTCGCAGCGCGAAATCGCGGTGCTCAAACGGCTGCTGCGCGACCGCCCCATCGAAGATGATGAGGCGTGGATCAGCCTGCGCCACAAGCATCTGGTTGATGAAGACCGCAACGGACGCCACTACTGGCAGATCCCGCTGCTGGCGGCTTGGTGCGCCGAACACGAAGCCGAGCTGTGACGCGCTACGGGTCGAGGGCGGCGAGCGCCGGTGCGCTCAGGTAGGCGGCGCGGGTGGCCTGGGTTTGTGCGCGCTGCTCTGGGGTGAGCAGCGACCAGAACAGATCCGGCGTCGCCACCCGCCCGATCCCGGCTTGCGCGTAGGCGGCCAGCCACGCGAAGAAGGCATCTGTCCCCAGGTCGGCGCGCAGATCGTGCAGCATTTGCGCGCCGCGCAGGTACACCGCGTTGATGTAGGCCCGAATCGAGGCGAACTCGTAAACGGTGCTGTCGACCGGCGGGCCGGCGAAATCGCCCGGCACGTACTGCTCCACACGGAACCGCCACCACCACTCGCGGTAGTCTGGATAATACTCCTCGTAAAAGATGTATTCGCTGTAGGTTGCCAGCGCTTCATCGAGCCAGGGTGTCAGCGCTTGATCATTGCCGACGCGGGCGTACCACCATTGATGCGCCACTTCATGCACGGTGATGATCGTCAGGTAGGCGGCGGGGCTGTCGGCGTAGGTGCGGAACCAATCGGTGCTGACAAACACCAGATCGCTGAATTCCATGCCGTCGGGGAAATCGCCCTGCACCACCACAAACCGATCATAGCTGTAATCGCCGAACAGATCCGCGTACATCGCCAGGCTGCGCGCGGCCACATCCAGCGCATGGGCCGCTGCGTCGATGATGCCATCGTCCGTCTGGATCAGCGCATCGTCGAAGCTGTACAGCTCAACGATCACGCCGTTGGCGGCTGCGCGCGTCGTCAGGTTGAACGCCGGGCTGAGGCTCACGCCGAAGTCGCGCGCGCTGGTGTGGCGGATGTGCCAGGTTTGCGCCCCGGCTGACTCACCGTCCGCCTCGACGAATCCCGGTGCAGCCAGCACGAGTCCGTCCGGTGCGTTGCGCACCGTGAGCGTGACATCCCAGTCCGCGATTTCGGCCACGACCTGCTCGCCGACCAGCACCGTGTCATGCGTGATCCACGCGCCGGCGCTGTGCACGGCGATGATCGGCAGCCAATTGGCCAGGTTGATCTGGCGGGTGCTGTACCCCAGGTAGCCACTGTAGCCGAGCACACCATCGCCGACGGGGGGGACACTGATCTGAAAATCGAGCGCGAACTCAAGGCTGCACCCCGGCGCTAACGGCTCCACCAGATCAATCGTGAGGCGGCGTCCGGTCAGTTCGTAGGCAGCGGCGGGCGTCACCCCGGCCAGGGTGAAGACTTCCGGGCGACGGTTTGGCTCCACATTGAGCACGATCTGCGGCAGGGTATCGTTGGTGCGGTTGATGTACCGAAGCTGCTGGTTGACGGTGGCGGCGCGCCCTGCGTAATCGATCTCGGCGGTGATCGTGTGCTGGGTTGTGGGCTGGCCGGCGGTTGCCAAGCAAGTGCTGGCCAGCGTCGGCGTGAGCGCGCTGGCGGCGGTGGCGACGGGCTGAAGCTCGCGATCTGCGGGCGGGGCGATAGACGGGATCAGGGACGACGCGGGTGCGGCGGTCGGTGAGGCTTGCACAACGCGGAGGGTCGTTGCGGTCGGCGGGATCGGTTGTGCCTCGCTGGTGCCGCAGGCGGTGAGGGCCAACAGCCCCACCAGCAAAAGGATCAATAATTGAGTACGCATTGCCAAAGCCTTTGTCGTGCGCTGCCATTGATTCTCACATGCACGTTTATCGTGCATGTTGTTTGGGCGTTCACCCCAGATGTGCGAACGCCCAAACAACAGATTATGCCTCAAGCTGCCCGATCCGCTGAGGGGCAAATCAGCAGTCGGAGGCAACCCGGCGCACAAACGTCGGAAATCTGCTACATTAGGCGGCGGACACCTGCAGCGAACTTGAGACAACCTGCACGGTTGAGCACACAGGGTGGTTGAGGAGCGGCGCAGCAGCAGCATGATGAAGAAATGGCTTGTGTATGGGTTCTGGGTCGTGGTGCTGTGCGTGAGCATCCCGCTGGCGTTTGTGCTGGCAGGTGGGATGACGGCCCCAACCACGACGGTCACCCGGATCAGCGCGCCGACCACCAGGCCGTCGGTGCAGCCCGCTCCGCAAATCGCCAATGCGCCAACGCGCGCGCTGGCAGAAGTTGAGGCCGCCGCCGATGACATGATCACGCCGCAGCCCCCGCCGATGGTCACCGAATTTATCATTGTGCCGCCGCAAATCTTCAGCACGCAGCAGCCGTTTTTCGCGCCGGGCGCGACGTTCACCCCAGCGCCGGAGATCAGCGCGCCGCTGCTCCCCACCGAAACCCTGGCACCGCTGGCGACCACCCCGCCACCCACCAGCGCGCCGCTGCTGGCCGTGCCAACGCGCGGTTTTGCCACCATCATCCCGCCCACGCCGACCGCGACCGCGACACCACAGCATCTCCCGTCACCGACCGCCTGGTTCGCCGCTTCGCCGACGCCCGTTGTCGAGACCGAATCGGTGGCGGCGTCGGGGGCGGCGCTGGCGAATTACTGCGTCGATTTCGGCCAGCCGATCACGCTGCATCTGGTCGATTGGGCGACCGCCGAAACGTTCCGGCTCACCAACAGCGAGATCGCCCAGATGCCGCTGCGCTGGGATGCCAGCAACAGCATCTGGCGCGGCTACAGCGCCGCCAAGCCCTTTGATCAGCCGGACGACGCACACAGCCGCTGGAAGCTCGACCTGTTCCTGGCGGATGGCCGCGAACGCTGGATCGAGATTGTCGCCAGCGCGGAGACGCCGCAGACAGTTTACGTGTATGCGTTCCAGAACCTGACCCCCTACGCTGACCGCAACGGCGAGCATTTCGGGTTTCATCCGTGCCGGGTGTTCGCCATCGCCACTGATCAAATTCACGCGCTGATCGATGCCATCATCAATTACCAGCACGTGCAGATCTTTCCGCCGCTGATCAGCGACACCGACCCGCGTTGGCGCAGTGGAGTCGCGCAGCCGACAGCGAGGTCGGCGCATTTGCGGTCGTTGCCCACCGCAGAGAACAACGACCCCATCGGCTTGCTGACGCAGGCGGTGCGTTGCTGGTACGCGCTCGATCCCGCGTGGGGCGATTGGGCGCAGATCAAGCTGGGCAACAATCACGCCTGGGTACATCTCGACGGCGTGCGCTTCACTGAAGCGTGATCGGAAGCGTGATCGGAAGCGTGACCGGCTTCTGTCCCAGTGCCTGCTTGAGCATGGGCCGAAAATCGGGGGGCGCATGGGGTCTCTCGCAGACTTCCCTCGCTGCTAAACAGCGGCGGTTGCTTTCATCGAGCGTCTTGGCGCACTTCCCGCGCCCATGCCCTCTCATGAGCAACCGCACAGCTCAAAGGTTCTGGCAGCGTAACCCCACAGGTGCGCCAAGGGGTGCGCGCCGCAGGTGCAGACCGCTTATCATCATTGCGCCCCATCATGATCTAAGATAAACATAAACGCAAACTGACCCGCCCTCACGCACGGAGGCAAATAGCTTATGCATCATTCAACGGAACGCCTGAAGCACGCCCGCCCACTGCTGATCGTCCTGCTCATCGTGACCGCTCTGATCGCCGCTGGTGCCGCTGTGGTGCTGGCCCAACCCGACGACCCAGCCCCGACAGCGCCGCTCACCACTGATGTGCTGTATACGGTGCAGCCGAACGACAACCTGACGCGCATCAGCGCGCGGTTTGGCCTGCGGGCCGACTGCCTAGCCCAGATTAACCAACTTCCCAACCCTGATCTGGTGTTCGTCGGCCAGGTGCTCGTGCTCAGCCCAACCTGCGCGCTCGTCCAACCGACGATCAGCGGGAATCTGTTCGCCACCGTCGCCCCGCCCAACGCCCAGCCCATCCAGGGGATATATGTGGTGCAGCGCGGTGACATCCTTGATGTGCTGGCCAGCGCCTTCAACGTGCAGTTGGACTGTTTTGCCGCGCGCAACAACCTCGAACAACCGGGCGTGATCTTCCCGAACGAGACGCTGCTGGTTCCCAGCGACTGCCCGCCCTATGACGGCCTGTCGACGGCGGAGCCGGGCCGCTATGTTATTCAGCCGCTTGATCCGGGCGCGAGCGTGCCGCAGGTGGCCGCGTTCGTCAACTACTACCTGAGCACCGTCAACGCGGTGATCGAGGAGGTGGGTTACTTCGCCGCCAGCGATGAAGCGCTCAACGC
>JAADYY010000031.1 GCA_010092805.1 Chloroflexota bacterium
GCGGCTGCATTTTATCCGCGCCTGATTGGCCGTATAATCAGCATGAATCCACTAATCACGCGGAGTGTCCATGAGCGAACGCAGTCGCTACCAGAAAATTCTCGTCCCCCTCGACGGATCGGTGTGGGGCGAGCGTGCTATCCCCCACGCCGTCGATCTCGCGCAAACACACCAATCCAGCTTGATTCTGCTGCACGTGCTGACGGCATCCACCCGCGCCTACACCGATCAGTTGGCGTTGGCCGGGCAAGCGGGGCAGGCTACACAATCGCAGGTGCAGATGCAGCAGTACCTCAACGGGCTGCGCACGGGGTTGGTGCAGCGCAAAATCGAGGTGACGACGCAGCTTCTAGAGGGGCCAGGTGTGGCTGAAGCGATTTGCGATTATGTGATCGAGGCGAATATCGATCTCGTGGTGATGAGCACGCACGGGCGCAGCGGGTTGGCGCGCCTGCTGTTCGGGAGTGTGGCGCGGCGCGTGCTCGAGTCGGTCGATGTGCCCGTGCTGCTGATCCGCCCGGACAAAGAATAACTCATCAGCCGATCAGATCAAACGGCGGGGTCCGTGCAGCGACGGCGGCCCGCAGCGCACCCACCGCCGCCCACGCCGCCTGACGCTCCGCATCGGGCAGATCAAGCGCGGCGAATTCGTCCTCATCAAGCAGCAGAATCTCGCCGGAGGGGCGGACAAACACATCCAACGCCAGATCATCGGCGCTCACCTGATCAGCAGTGATGGTGGCCGGGCGGGTGATGTTGCAGTACCAGCCCTTCAACCGCCCATCAGCAACCGCTTGCAGCTTGAAGATGTTGTACCAGCGGTCGCTGTAAAACCATTCCGTGAACAGATCATCGCGCTGAAAAACGACGTAGCCCGCGTCGTAATCGGCGCGGTTGAAGCGCGCCTGCAAGCAGACCCACCTGGGGCCGCGCGCGATGACGTGGCCGCTGTAGTCCCACTGATACTGCCCCCGATGATCGCGCTTGATCACGGTGATGGGTTGCAGTTGGCTCATTACGCGCGTCCTCTCGTCTGCACGATCAACAGCAGCCCGGCACGCAAGCACACCTGCGCCGACTCAGCGAGCATCACGTTGCTGATGCCGCGCGCCGGGCCGAAGATCAGCGGTTCGTCGTTCAGCGGGTACTTGAGCCGCTCGGTGCGCACGCCCTGCACCGTGTCGCTCAGCGGCAGCAGCGAGAGGGTATCGCCCACCGCGCCGTCAATGTCGGTGCAGCCGGGCCGCGCGAGCCAGGCCGCCTGCTTGCCGGCCACAAGCCGCACATCGCAGCCCGCTAAGGATGGCAGCGCCAACAGATGCACGTTGCCCAGCGTCTGATCCAACCGATCACCCAGCGCACCGATGATCCGCAGCCAGCGCGCGCCTTGCGCAACCGCCCACAGCAGCGCCAGTTCAAGATCGGTCTCGTTTTTGTCGGTCGGCGCGCGCTCGATCAGCGTGCCTGTGGCGGCCAACGCCTCGACTTCCGCCGCACCGAGCGAATCCATGTCGCCGATCACCGCGTGGATGGGCAGTTGGAAATGCTGCGCGACCCGCGCCCCGCCATCCGCCGCCACAATCAGCGCATCCGGGGCGTGTGCTAAGGCGCGCCGCACCATCGGCCCGTCGTTGGGGTCGCCGTTGGCAAAAATCAGGGCGCGCTCACGCAATTGGGCAGTCCTCACGCCAGGGGCAAATGGGCAGCAGGAAGGCGGCGATAGATCAAAACGCGGCGGCCTGCGCCCAACCGCAAGCCAGGATCAGCGGGTGCGCCGCCGCCAGCGCTCCTTGATTTCGAGCTTGCTCACATCGGGCGCGTCGAGGAATTCGTTGGTCAGCCGCAAGAAACGTTCATCCTCCATCATGGGGAAGTGACGCACGCCGTCCAGCGGCACCGCCAGCAGTTGATCGCGGTCGGCGGTGATGTAATTCCAGAGCTGGCCTTCTGGCGGCGGGATGATGGGGTCGTCGCTGCCGTGAATCACAACGGTTGGCATCGGCAACTGGCGCACCCGATCCAGCAGCTCGCCCGAATCAAAGTGCTCGACACTGAGCGGCAGCACCGTCGGGTCAGTCTTGGCGACATCCACGCTCAGTTTGGCGAAGTTTTCCTCCGAACGCTTGAAACAGCGCAGCAGCAGTTGTTCGGGGCTGTTGTTCTTCAGCAGGCTGCCGAGGGGATTGTGGGCGGGCAGCACTTTTTTGGCGGCGGTCGGGTCGAGCGGCAGGTCCTCGGCCCCCGTCTGCTGGCCATTGGCCCGTGCCCGCGAAGCCTCGGCAAGCGCTGCCCGCATGGCCGCCCCCGGACTCATGATCGTGGGCGCGTTAATGTCTTGATCGTCGCTGCGGGCGGCGGCGCTGCTCACCTCACGCTCACGGTGCTGCGAGGCCCGGCGCGCCGCTTCGGTGCGCTTCGGCAGATCACCGGGGTCGTACAGCGGTGCGTTCGACAGCAGCAGCCGCGGCACCCGCGCGGCGTAGGTGTACGCGTACTCCGCCGCCACCAGCGCCCCCAGCCCGTGCCCAATGAGCGCGGCTTTTTGAATACCCAGATCTTCCATGAAGTTGTTGAGCAGGGCGATCTGATGCTGCACACTGTAGCGATCTGGGTTGCGGCCTGAGTCGCCAAAGCCAAGCAAATCAAGCGCATACACACGCGACTTGGATTGGAGTGACTTCATGGTCGACATCCAATAGCGCCACGACCCCAGCCAGCCATGCACAAGGATCACAGCCCGGCCCCGGCCCAGCACTTCATAATGCACCAGTTCGCCTTCAATCGTGATAGCGCTCATCGCCCGCCCAACCTGTGATCGTGGTGCATTACGCCACGCCGTATTTTTCGATAAGCTCGTTCACCTGCCGCGTCAATTCCTCCGCGTCGAACGGCTTCAGGATGTAAGCCACCGCACCAGCATCCAGCCCCGTTTGAATCTCTTCGTCCTGGCCCTTGGCCGAAAGGAACACGACCGGCACCTGCTTGAATTCATCCATCTGCTTGATCTGCCGGCACGCTTCGTAACCTGTCATTTTCGGCATCCGCACGTCCATCATGATCAGGTTGGGTTGGGCTTGGTGCACCAACTGTACCGCCTCTTCGCCGTTGGCCGCCATCGTCACGGTGTGCCCGGCCAGCATCAACGTGAAATTGATCAGCTCACGAATGTCACGTTCGTCTTCGGCAATGAGAATGTTCGCCATCGGTTACCCTTCGAGACTTTCCTGGTTGGAGGAGTTGGCTCCGTTGACTTCGCTGGCTTCGTTTTGGGCGTCGCTGCGATGCGTGCCGTTGGTGTCGGGTGTGCTCGCATCGGACGCCAGAGCAGGCAGGCGGTTGGTCCCGGTGGGGCCAGAGATGGGCAGCAGCAGATAGAAGGTGGTGCCCCGGTTGACCTCCGAGTCGAACCAGATTTTGCCGCGATGCATTTCCACCAGCGTCTTCACAATTGGCAGCCCCAGCCCGGTGCCAGGCACATCCATGACCAGCGCGTGTTCCTCGTACCGCTCAAACCGATCCCAGATGCGCGACTGGAAGTCTTCGGGGATGCCAATTCCGGTATCTGCAACCGTGACCAGGACATAGCCGCGTTCTGCCGCGCGCTTCGCTTCCACCTCTATCTTACCACCGGCATAGGTGTAATTGAATGCATTGTCTATGAGGTTGGTGACGATTTGGGTCAGCTTCAGCGAGTCGCCGATGATGGGCGGCATGTCTGGTGCCACCGTGAAGTTTATCGTCAGTTGCTTGCGCTCGTGATGTTCGCGGCCCTGCAAATTCGTGAGGACTTTGCGGATGAGGTCAGCCATATCGACCGACTCCAGCTTCAGCCGTTCGTTGCCGGTGTCAATGCGCGAGATGTTCAGCAGGTCATTGACCAGGCTGGTCATGCGGTCGGCGTTGCTCTTCACCTTGCTGACGAACATCTTCTGCTGGTCGCTGAGCGGCCCGGCACCGTTGATCATCAGCAGGTCGGCGTAGGCCTTGATGCTGGTCATCGGGGTGCGCAGTTCATGCGAGACGTTCGAGATGAATTCACTCTTCATCCGGTCAACTTCTACGTCGCGGGTCACATCGCGGAACACCGACACCGTGCCCAGGAATTCGTCGGCGTTATGCACCTGCGCCGAGTGGATACTGACAATCCGCCGGCCCAGATCCAAGCGCTCCAACATCAAGTCCTCCGATGGATCGATTTGTGGGGTCGTCACCCACTCGTTGAGCAGCAGCACCCACTCCGACGCATCACCGTAGTGTTCGGTCAGGCTCGCCAACCGCTCACCGATGGCCCGGTGACGTGGGAGATCGAGAATGCGTTCCGCCGCGTCATTGAACAGCACAATCTCGCCGCGTGCATCGGCCAGCATCACACCATCGGCGATACCTTCCAGAATCGCGCGGTTTTGTTCAGCCTGTTCCTTCGCGGCGCGCAGCAATTGCTGTGTACGCTCGGTTTGGCCGCGCAGCAAGTGATACAGCTCCGCGTTGTTGACCGCCGCCGCGACCTGATTGGCCGCCGCGATCACCAGTTTGAGCTGCGACTCGTCGAATTTGTTCGGCGCGTCACCCAGGAAGACGATCACGCCGCGCGCTTCCTGGTTGGCTTCCAGCACCACGCCCAACGCGCTGCACCAACTTGACGCGCCCGGCGCATCGGCGTTCCAGTAGGGCGCGTCGTTGAGGTCACGCACCAGCACCGAATGATCGTGGCGGTACAGCCAGTTCGCCAGCATCTCGACAGGATGGGGCAGCCGCTCGTGATCGTCGTGGCGGCCTGTGCCGCCGCGTTCCAGACGGCCTTCGGTGCCGCCGTGCAGCACCGCGCGCGTATACAGTTGATCGTCGCGTGCATCGACCAGCAGCACAACGGCGTCGTCGGCATCGATAGACGCCGACACCATGCGCAGCGCCGTCTCGACGACGCGGTCGATTTCCAGCGAGCGGCCCAGTTCCGCCGTGACTTCATACAGCGCCTCGATGCGGTCGCGCTCCTGCTGAAGTTCGGTTGTGCGCTCTTCGACGCGCGTCTCCAGCTCGTTGGCGAAATTGCGGATGCGCTCAAACAACTGCGCATTCTGGAGCGCGACGCCCAACTGTGCGCCCACCGTCGTCAGAATCCGCTGCTGGTTAAGGCCGAATGGCCGGGTTTGATCGTCGTCGTAGATGGCCAGCGCGCCCACCGACTCATCGCTGACAATGAGCGGCACCCCCAGGTAGCGCACCGCGTTTTCGCGCCCTGGTTCAATTTTGAGGTTGCGGCGCACCTCGTCGGCGCTGGGGTTGTCGCCGCCCAACACCAGCATACGCCGATTGCGCAGCACAAACGAAATCTCGTCGTTGTTCAGCGCGCGCGGCGGCAGCGGGTGATCCTGCCGATGCTTCACGGACATCGGGAACTCAATCGTATCGCTGTCGGTGTCGTAGATCGCCAGGTAGATAGCGCCCGCTTCTGTGAGCGCCGGCACCTGGCTGCGCACGATCCGCGTGATGGTGCGAATGTCCATCGTCGAGGACATCGCACGGCTCAACTCGTTGATCAACAGCGATTGTTCCACCTGCGCGGCGGTTTCCGTCGAAAGGCGCGCGTTTTCGATAGCGATGGCTGCCTGCGCGCCGAGCGCCTGCGCCATGCGGATTTCGCGGTGGGTGAAGGTGCGGAAGTACGACCGCAGCTCGACTTGCAGCATCCCGATAAGCTGCTCGCGCACCATCAGCGGCACCAGCATCCGCGCGGTTTCGCTGTTGGTGCGCATCTCGGCGACTTCGCGCGGGTCGGCTGCCGGGTCATCGACCCGGATCACCATAATTTTGTTTTCGTGGAGCGCTTCCCATTTGGCCGGGTACTCGCGCAGATCAAAGACCGTCCCGGTGGGCGTGATCTGGCTTTCATCGCCCTGCCGGTTGAGATCCAGCTCGACTTTCAACGTCTCCTCGACGTTGTCGTACATCATGATCGCGCAGTCGTCCATGTCCAGCGCTTGCAGTGTCAGTTGAATGACGCTGTGGAACACCTGATCCAGGTCGAGCGTGTAGGAGGTCGCCTGCGCCGCTTCCAGCAGCGTCTCCAGTTCGCGCGTGCGCACCAACGTCTGTTCGAGCAGGTTGGCGTTGAGTACGGTGACCGCTGCCTGATTGGCGATGATCAGCGCCAGATCAAGTTTTTCGGTGTCGAATTTGTGCGGGCCGTTGGTGATGCACAACTCAAACGCACCGCTGACCTGGCCGCTGACGTTCATCGGCAGCAGCGCATACGCCGTGATGCCGCGCGCCGCGATCTCACGGCGGATGGGATCGTCGGCGGGCAGCCGCGCGATGTCTTCGATCAAGACCGGCTGCGTCGTCGTCGCAATCTGCTGCATGACGGGGTTGGTGACGATCTCGAAGAATTCGCTGGGCGGTGCGTCGCCGCGCGGCAAATCGACGACGGCGCGGGCCACATTCGTCTCACGCTCGAACAGGTAGGCGCGCCCCTCCGCGATCCCCATCGCGTTGGCGATCTCGCGCAGCGCGATCTCCATGATGTTTTCGGAGTCCAGCGAGTGCGCCAGATCCACCGACACGCGGTTGAGCAGGCTCAGGCGCTGCGTGCGGCTCTGCGCTTCTTCGAAGAGTGACGCATTCGCCAGCGCCACCGCCACCTGATTGGCGAACGCCTGCGCCGCTTGCTCGGCCTGCGTATCGTAGAAGGCAGCTTCGGCTTTCGCCAGCGTGATCATGCCCACGACCTGGCCTTGCTCGATCAGCGGGGTGCCTAACCAACTCTGCGCCGCTTCTTCACCTGGCAGGCTGGTGCCCGGCTGGATGGGGCATTCGGCGACTGCTCGCTGTGTGCTGATCACCCGGGCCAGGCGGTCTGCGTGAGCGACGGGGACACGCACCGGCTCGGCCTCCGGCTCGAAGCCGCGCCACGCGGTGAGCACCAGGTCATCGCCGTCAAGTTCCCACACGCTCATGCAGTCGTAACGGATGACATGCTCGGTTTCGGCCAGCACCAGCGCGATCACGTCGTCGCGGTGCAGCGCGGCATTGATGCGGCTGGAAACTTCGGTGAGCGCCGCCAACTGGTTGGCGCGCGCTTCGATATTCTGCTCCAGCCGCGCGCGCTCCGTTGCATCCTCGAAGAGCAGCACCGCGCCGCGCACGATCTCCGCCGTCCGCAGCGGGTACATATACACATTGACGACCAGGTCTTCGGCTGTATCGACCTGCCGCAGCCGCTGCCCCAGCAAATCTTGTGGCAGCCCGTCTTCGAGCACCCGCCGCAGCGCGTTTGCCAGCAGCCGCTGCATCTGCGGGCGGTAGGCCAGCAAGTCGCGCTGGATGGCGTCGTCTTCCCACCCGAAGTGGCGGCGCATAAACTCATTAATGGACAGGATGCGGCCTGACTGATTGAGCACGACGATCCCTTGCTGGATCGACTCGACGACTGATTCGTTGAACGAGCGCAGGTTGATCGCCTGGGTGAACAGCCGGGCGTTCTGGATGGCGACGGCGGCCAGGCTGGCGATGCGTTTGAGCATCCCGCGAAACTCTTCAAACCCGAAGGCGTCGCGCAGGTCGCTGCCGATGTGCAGCGCGCCGACCTGCTGCCCACCAGACATCAGCGGCAAAAGCAGCGAGGTGTTTTCGCCGTCCACGTGCCAGCTCGCCAAATCTTCGAACTGTTCGTAGGCGGCATCGCCGGAACGATAGAGAAAATCCTGCCCGCCTTCAAAGGTGCGCCCCAGCGCGGTGCTGGTGAGCGAGGGGCGGCGGTCGTGCGACACATCGATGCTGCTGTCTGCTTTGGTCGTCACACGGATGAGATCGAACGCTTGTTGGTCTGGGGTGAGCAGCGCGACCGTCATGCGCATGAATGGCAGCAGTTGCAGCACGCCGCGCGCAATCGCCTCGACAATCATGTCGATGTCGAGGGTCATGGAGATGGCTTCCATCAAATCGTTGACGCGCGACTCTTCTTCAGCACTGCGCACGCTCGCCATGTACAAGCGCGTATTCTCGATGTTCGCCGCCGCTTGATGCGCGAAAATTTCGAGGATTTCGATCACGCTGCGGTCGGGGCGTTTGCCGTTAAACGGTCGGTCCACGCTCATCATCCCCAGCGGCATCCCCCCAGAGCCGTTGAGCGGCACCAGCAGCATATCGCCGTCGGCCCAGTCCGATTTACCCGCCGGGTGCAGCGTGCGGTTGCCATCAAACGCGGTGGTCAGCGCCGCCATGCCGTCAACCAGCCAGGTCATCACCCGCGAAATGGGCAGGAAGTACGACTCGCTGACGCGGAACTCATCCAACCGCAGCAAATCATGCAGTTGATCGACGTTCATCGTGTCGGCTTTGCTGGCCTCAAACGCCGCGATGGGCAGCCCCGCTTGCGCCACACGGCGCAGCGTCCCCGTCGCTTCATCAACGAGGGTCATCACCACCACATCGTACCCGCAGCTCTGCTGCACGCTGAAGGCGATAGCGTCCAGCATCGTCACCGGGTCAACGTTCGAGTGCAGCAGTTGGCTCAGCTCGAAGATCTGGTTGAGCTGCTCCACGCGCCGCCGCAGCCGGTCGCTGCGTTCCAGGTTTTCTTCATAGCGCAGTTGATTGCCATAGCCGAGCGACGCTTTGGCGGCCATCGTCAGCAGGAAGGTGGCCGCCTGCTCATCGAAGTGGCGCGGCTGGCTGTGCCACACATGGATCACCCCGATGATCCGCTCTTCGTAGAGGAACGCGACAGCCATCGCCGACCGGGCCGCGTATGGCTCCGCCAGCAGTTCGGTTTGGGTGTAATCGTCGATGCGCACCACATCATGATTGTGCCGCACCGCTTCCGTCTCGATGTCCCCCAGGCCCATCGTGGGGCGGCGTTCGCCCAAACGGCGCGCCAACAGCGGCTGGTTTGCCGACGGCCAATCTTCCGGCAGCGCCAGCAGCGCGACGGTGTTGCCTTCCGCCTCGGTGGCGCGCGCCGCTTCCTGCCGAATGACATCCAGCACGCGATCCAGGCCGAGCGTTTGCGCGAGTTCGTTACTCACCCGCGAAATGGCGTCGAGTTCGTGCAGGCGGCGGCGCAAATTCTGGCCCGCGCCTTCGTACAACCGCACGCGGTCGAGCGCGCCCGCCAACTGAACGCCGACAGCGGCCAACAACACGCGATCTTCGTCGGTGTAGGGGCGGCTGGTGCGGTTGAGCGCGCCCAGTTCACCCAGCGACTGATTCCCGACCACCAGCGGCACCTGCACGATGCGCGTGATGTTGTGGTCATGGGCGATCTCGCGGTACGATGGCAGCACCCGTTCGTCGTTGAGCACGTCGTTGCTCATAAACGGGCGGCGCGAAATCACGACGCTGTGCTCAAAGCCGGGGCTGTACGCATCCTGCACAATCGGTGCCACCAGTTCGACGCCGTACATATACTGCGGGTGGGTGATCAACTGCCCGGTTTCGCTGTCGAGCACGTTGATGAACACCCCTGCGCTGTCGAGCAGGCGCGCGGTTTCGGCCAGCACGGGGATGAAGTCGTCGTCTTGCTTGAGGATCGCGCCAGCCATCTCCGCGATCCGGCGCAGCCGTTCGGCTTCTTCCGCGCGGTGCTGCGCTTCCTGAAACAGCCGCTTGTTGTCGATGACCGCGCCGACCTGCGCCGCAAAGATCAACAGCAGCCGCGCGTCGCGGTCGCTGAACCCTTCGCCGTTGACCTTGTTTGCTATTTGGATGACGCCGAGCCGATTCCCGCCAGACGAGATCGCGGCGAGCATCGTCTGGCGCACGCTCAGCAGCGCCGCCAGATCGCCCAGCCCCGCCGAGATCACCAGCGTATCGGTGGTGGCGCGGTTGGTGTACCAGTAGTCGTTTTCCAGCCAAATCTGCGCCATGATGGAGCCAGGCGGCACCTCGATGTAGTAATCACGGGTGATGTGATCCTCAAGGCCGTAGAACGGCGGGCGCGCGACCAACCGCGTATTGTGCTCATCGTAGAGCAGCACCCCAGACATCGCCACGCCCATCAACTGGGCGATGCGTGCGTTCAGTTCGCCGTAGAAGCGCGCTTCGTCCTCGCGCAGTGCATCAAACGACTGTGAGACCTGTTGCAGCACCGTGATCTGGTTGTCGCGGTCTTGCTCCAGCCGCCCCAGCCGAATCTCTTCGACCACAACCGCCGCTTGCGAGGCCAGCAGCCGCAAATGTTCCAAATCTTGCATGGTGAAGCCGCCGTGCGAGCGCTTGTTGCCCACATGCAGCATCCCAATGGCGCGGCTGCCGATCACCAATGGCATCAGCACGACGTTGTACAACCCTGCCGCGTTGATCAGCAGTGAGAGGTTCAGTTCGGCGGCCAGCGGTTCATCGGCCAGGTCGTTGGAGCGCCAATACACACGCCGCGTCCACAGATCACACGCAGATGAACCGTCGGCCACCGAGATCGCATAATTGCGCACCAATTCGCGCGGCAGCCCGAAAAATGGCGGCTCGGCCACCAGCGCCTGCCGCCGCTCATCGTGCAGCAGCACCCCCACCATATCCGCGCCCAACAGCCGCGCGATCTCGCGGTTGAGCGTGAGGTAGAGGTTGGCAATTTCCTCATCGGTTTCGGGGTTACTGGCCAACTGCTGCAAACTCGCCAGGTCTTCGATGCGGCGCGCCTGATTGGTGTACAGTTCGGCGTTGTAAATGGCGGTGGCAATCGGCTTAGCGACCGCTTGCAGCAGCGCCAGGTCGCTCTGTGTGAACTGCCCGGTGGGTTCGGCAGCCAGCTCAAACGTACCGATGAAAGTTTCGCCAAGCACCAGCGGCACCGCTACGAAGCAGCGATAGGGGGCAGCTTCGAGTTTGGGGGGCACAGCCTGCGGATCGTCGCGATCCGCGATGAGGATGGACTTACGGTGCAGCGCCACCCACCCCGCGATGCCTTCACCGAGGCGATAGACGCCGCCCGCTTCCGCCAACGCCACCACATACGATCCGTCGCCAATCCAACCGCGCGGCTCTAACAGCTTGCGCTCCGGCTGCCACAGGCAGATTTCGCCCGCATCGGCGGGGATGACTTTGCGCACGATGCTCAGGAGCGCTTGCAGCACCTGCTCCAAACCCAGGCCCGAATGCACCGTCTCGCCAATTTCGTTGACGATCTGCATGGCGTCGGCCAGGTCGAGCGCGTCGGGGTGGTGGGTGCCGGTGGTCAGTTCGCGCAGCACCACGACAGTGCGGGTCTCGTTCCCATTCGGGATGCTGTGCGATGACCCTTCAACCCAACGCCCGCCGATTTGGAAGGAAGCCTGTGTGTTCTGTGCGAAGAGTTCCAGGAAGGCATCGGCGGGGGCGGCCAACTGCGCAATGTACTCGATGTCTGGGGCACCGCCGTCCAAATGCAACCAGCGGCGGATTGTGTCGTTTGCGTAGATGAGCTGGCCGTGTTCGCGGGAGACCAATACCGCGTCGCTGCCGGCCACCAGCGGCACATCCTCGAGGATGTTTTCCACGTCGGGGATAAAGCCCAGGCGTTCGCGTTGGCGCGACCAAAGCAGCAGCCATATGGCCAGCGCCAGGCCGCCCAGAAAAAACACCATGATCAAAGCTAAGCCCATGTCGCGTCGTCCTATTGACTCACACCAACCGGGCTGCCGGTTGACGATTTAAATGACGATTACGTAATCATAGTTGAATCATTACCACGAAGTGAGGATATTCGCGCTGTTGCTGTCCTGACCGCTCAAGCCCCGGCGGCGGTCTTCCGCAGCCAGTTCTGTGATCTCGCGAATATCGGAGAACTGCTGATTCTTTGTCGAAACCGACCCCACCGCCAGCGTCATCAGTTCGACCTGCCGCTCGCCGAAGTCGCCGTCTGGCACCATGATGTAGCCACGCTCGCGGTCGATGAACGAGTAATGCTGCTTGACTTCATCGTCGAAGCGGTCGGCGAGCCGTTTTTTGAGCTTCTCGACTTCTTCGGTGTGTGTGATGGTGATGAAGTTATCGCGGCCTGGGTGCCCAGCATAATCGTCGGGCGTCCCTGCTTCGTCGATGATTTCACCGAGCAGCAGCGCCATATAGCGAATCACTTCATCGCCGGCGACGAACCCGTAGACATCCGTGAACGGGTCGAAGTTGTTGATCTTCAGGTCGATGTACGTCCAGGGTTTTTCGCTGTGCATCAGCGTACGCAGGTGATCCTCGATCAAGCGCCCGGTGGGCAAATTGCTCTTCGAGTCGATCTGCGTTTGGCGGTTGGCCGCTGCAATCGCGTTTTGCACCCGCAGGCTCAGCTCTTCGATGTCGAAGGGCTTGGTGATGTAATCATCTGCGCCCAGCTCCAGCCCTTGAATCTTGTCGGGCCGCTCGTCGCGCTGGGTCAAGAAGATGATGGGAATGTGGCTGGTGCGTGTGGTTGTACGCAGGTCACGGCACACATCAAACCCGTTCATATCCGGCAGCATGATATCCAGCACGATCAGGTTTGGAAGCTGTTTGCGGGTCATGGTGAGCGCCTCGCCGCCACGCGGCGCAATCTGGACCTCATACCCTTTTGCACTGAAGTAGATGCGCAGCATGTTGGAAATATCAAAGTCGTCTTCCACGACCAGAATGCGCCCTTTACTCATGACCTGCCTCTCATTGCCTGTCAGCCGGATTCTGTGTGCTTGCATGTGTGGGATTCGCAATCATTTAACACTAACTATACAAGCGAACGTCACGGAAAGCCAGCAGCGACCCGCAGACGTTTAAAAATGCTAACTGCACGGGAGCACCGCATATTCACCATAGTGCCAGTATAGTGCAACAAATCTAAAATTAGAGTAAACAGACACAGAATCGCAACACCCCCATCCAGGGGACAGGGGCGCGCTGTTGACTAGGGGGATGGTGGGGCCGTAGTGCGCTTACGCCGCCTCGATCAATTCCGCCACGAACTCAACTTCCAGGCCGATGGTTTGCGCGATGTCGCTGATCGTCGGCGGGGCGTTGATCACGAGGTTGAAATCGGGGTAGAAGATCTCCGTCGTCACCAGCCCTTCGATACGTTCGGGGGTGGCGATGGTCACCGACGCGGTGAAGATAACCTCGCGCGTCACTTCGCGGACGGTGAGATCGCCGGCGATCTCGAACTCGACAGTATCGCCAACCGCCACCGGGTCGCCCGTCAGCGCGATCAGCGCGGTGGGGGCAAAGGTGATGAACTCAAATTCGTCCTGCGCCGAAAGCAGAATCCGCCCACGCACTGCCTGATCGCGGCGCGCGTCGTCGGTCTGGAAGGTGCGCGCGTTGACAGCAATCGTGCCCAACTGCGACCCAGCCGGACTCAGGAAGTTGACGATCACATCCCCCGCAACTTCCTGAGTGGAACCGACAACGGTGATGCGGTTGCCCAGCAGCGTCTCTTCGATCAAGTAGCGGGCTTCGCTTTCCGCCGGGACAATGCGGAACAGACCGCGCTCCGGCAGGGCTGCCAGGCCGACAGGCGCGCCCCACGTCACAACGCAGAACGGATCGTCGCTTTCGACCGGGCACGAGCCGACCAAATCTTCACCCTCGGTGACCGCCACCGCGCGCAGTTCGCCATCGGCCAGCCAGAACGCCTCATCGGCGTCGAGCGCCTGGCGCAGCGTGATCGTCAGTTGGCACGGTTCGGGCAGCGCGCTTGTGGCACCTTCAAGCTCCAGGCGATAGCACAGCGGCGCGGGCACGCTGTCAAACGGGAAGGTGAACCCGTCGTAATCTTCCAGCGCAAAGGTCACGAGTTCCTCGTCGGCATCGGCAATCTGGTACCCGATGCCGCTTAGGTCGGCGAAGGTGTCGCCCGTCACCAACAGGGTCAGGCTGTCTTCTGTGGCGTAGACATTCAAATCGACCGGATCAGCGTCCTGCGCTAGCGCGCCCCCCGCCGTGACCAGCAGCAACAACAGTAGTCCCCACGAAACACGTCGAAACATCGACAGACTCCTCAATTTAGCTAGTTCGGTTGTCGTTAACACAATATCGGGCATGAAAAGCGACGCATGGGCTTGCACACGTCGCTTGTGTATTGTAGCGCAAATACGAGGATAAATACCCGGCCAACCGCCGCGTTAGGGGTGGATTTAATGCAAAATTAAGGTCGTGCCACCATCGAGGCGGAATGCGGCGCTACCAGGTATCCCAGGCATCTTCTTCATGAGTCTGCTCGCCCTGCCGGGGATAGTGGCGTTGGTGAGGGGCGCTGGTGGCCGCCGTGTGATGATCGCTCTCCTCGTAGGGGATGCTGCGCATGATCACGCGGCGCTGCGGCGACGCGATGAGCACCACGTCGGATTCAACCATCCGCCCTGGATAGAACACCAACCCCGACCCGATGCGGCAGTTATGGCCGACCGCGCCGCCCAACACAATCTGGTTGATGGTTTCCAGGTCACCGTTGATGTTGGCCGCCCGGAGCTTTTTCTGCTCCAGCAGCGTGAAATCGGTGAAGGTGTTGCCGGCCCCCACAAAGCTGTTGCGCCCAATGACGCACATCTGCAAGCAGGTGTTCTGCGCGATGATCGTGTTTTCCATCACGGCGGTGTGATACAGCGCGCCGTTGAACGGCAGGAAGCAGCGGTCGCCGACACTGCTCATCATCAACGCGCAGTTGTCGTCAATGGTCACGTTGTCACCGATGGTGCAGTTGTCGATGAACACGCCCGGCCCAATGTTGCAGTTTTCGCCAATCGACGCCGGGCCGGTGATCACAGCCGTAGGGTGGATGCTGGTGCCTTTGCCCACTGTGACGACGGCGCTGGTGCTCAAGAGCTGGTTCTGCTCCATGATCGCGCGCCACAGCAGCCGGAGCTGAAAAAAATTGTGACTGCTGGCAAACTTGACGTAGCGGCTGGCCCGCCCGTACAAACTGAAGATGATGGCCGCGAAGTACACATGCACCCAGCTTTCAATGGAGATGAGTGCGCGGCTGGGGCCGTAGTGCGTGAGGTTGCCCTGCTCCATCGTCATGAAATCGGGGACGCTGTAAAAACCCATCTCCTCCGATTCGGAGGGGACGATGATGGGTGCGATCTCGTCGCTGTAGCCCCTGGGGAAATACCACAAATCCGCCAGATAGATCTCTTCCCCGTTCACGATGCGCTTCTCGAAGTTGGTCGAAAGCGGCAGCACATACGTCCGAAACGCCGGGTCAGACCCGCTCAGCGCCGCACGACAGGCTTTGCCCGTTTTGCGGGCGCGCTCCATGAAATAGTCGAGGAATTCGGTGTCGAACCACAGGCTGTCCCGGTAGACGATGCACTCGCCTTCCACATTGCGCACCTCTTCGCGGCTGTGCAGCGACTGCCCCAAACTGAGCGCCTGCTTAAAGTAATCAAAGCACAGTTCCTCGTGGAGCAGCTTCAGCGGCTTCACGCCCACCGTCAGCAGGCTGGCGGGTTGGTTGAAGGGCAGCACATGACGCTCGTCTTCGATGATATAACGGCGCATCCGTTTTACTCCGGCTGATCGTTCGGTGGTTTGGGCGGGGTGTGGGCGCGGGGCACGTTAAACCGTGTTGCTGTTCAGGAAGTTGCGCAGCGCTTCGTGAAAGCGTTCCGATTCGTCCATCATCGGGAAGTGCCCCGATCCTTCAAACCAGGCGATCTGGCTTTGCGGCAGGCAGTCGCGCAGCACCTGCGACTGCTTCGGGTCGACGATGATGTCTCGTTTGCCGTAAATGCCCAAGACCGGCATCGTCAGCTCACCGAGCCGGGGCCGCAGGTCGGTTTGGCGCAGTGTGCCCACGCTCTCGAAGAACGGGGCCACCGTCAGCCGCGAAACATCCGCCGTCAGCATGGCCCCCAACGCCCGGCCATCCTTCGCCATGAAGTAGGAATAAACCCGCAAAAACGGACGAAACCCGCTCTGAAACAACGTGTAGAGCGCCGGGGTCGTCTCACCAAGCCCAATCCAACCGCGATACGCCGCCAGCTTGAGCAGCGGGCTGAGCGAACTCCCCTGAATGGGTGACCCGATGGCGATCACCTTCACGACTTTCTCTGGATAGCGAATCGCTGCGTTCAGCGCTACCGTCCCGCCCATCGAGTGCCCGACCAGCGGCGCTTTGACGATCCCCATCCGATCCATGAATTGATTGACGGTCTGCACATAGGTGTTGACCGAAAATTCGGTGGCCTGGGTACCGCTTTCGCCAAAGCCCAGAAAATCGAGGGCATACAGCCGGAAGTCCCGCCCCAGTACCTCAATGGTGTTGCGCCACAGCGCCCACGAATTCAACCAGCCGTGCAGCAGCAGCACGGGTCGCCCACGCCCGTATGATTCGTAGTGGACGATTCCCTGATCGGTAACCAATGTCGCCACAAATACCCGCCTTCGCGCCTCGGTGATGGGGTCAGCGACTAACTGTTGGCTTCCATCTCCTCAAGAATCGAGTAGAGCAGCTCCAGCAGCACATCCTTGACACTTTCTTTGTCGTTGGCGATGCACGGCAGCAGCTTGACACCTTCTTCGATGCGCAGCGCAATGCGCAGGTCATCGACATTCCAGGCGTCGGTCAAATCCTGCTTATTGGCCGCCACCACGTAGGGGGTGGGGGCGTAAGCGCGGAAGGTTTCCAGAATGCTCTTGGCTTCGCGGAAGGTTTCGGGTTTGGTGCTGTCTACCATCACCACAAACCCCAGCATCCCTTCAGCCAAAATTTCCCACATGAAGTCGAAGCGGCGTTGGCCCGGCGTCCCGAAGAGATAGAGCACCAGGTCGTCATCAACCGTGATGCGCCCGAAGTCCATCGCCACTGTCGTCGATTCTTTTTCGATCTGTTCCGCATCCCCGGTGATCCGTTCGTCGGTGCGCACCACATCGATCTCGCTGATCGATTGGATGAACTGCGTTTTGCCAGAACTGAACGGCCCCGTAATCACCATCTTGACTGTCTGCATAACCTACCCGCTTCTCTGAATACACGTCCGGTATGGACCAAAAACGACCAACGGTAGTGCCAAGCGACCCAAAGATCGGCTACAACTGCCGAATGCGGTCGATCAAGCGGTCAACGACGCCGCGTTCGACCTGTGGCTTGCGCGGGATAGCCGGTTTGCCGGGGCCGCCCACTGCCGCCTCTTTCGACGGCGGTTTGACCAGCTCGACCAACCCGGCCTGCTCCAGCCCGTACACAATCCGCCGGATTTCAATATCCGACATATTGTTGGCTTTGGCAATTTGCTTGATGGTGTTTTGCGGGTTCACAAACGACACCACCCGCCACTCTTCGACGCTGAGATGGATACCCTTGAATTTTTCCCGGGGGTTTTCGGGGAATTTCAACCCCATATCCAGGTTAGGGATCTGCGCCTTCAGGCGGTCGATCTCGTGGGTGTCGCGCGACCACCGGATAATCAAGTTTTCCAGGTCAATGGGCACCAGAATGCGGTCGTTGCCAGGCAGTTGGCCATCATCGAACTGAAACGGGCCTTCCTGCCAGTCCAGCAGGCTGTATACCACGTCTTCGATGTGCTGCTGAATGCTGCTGACAATGTCCTTCTGGGTGACGTAATTGGCATTGATGAGCAGCAACGCCAGGGCCTTGTCGCTTGTGTTTTTGGCGCGTTCACGGATGATACGCGCTTGTTCGTCGGTGAGTTTCCCGGCTTTGTTGAGCACAGACACCAAATTGCCGTCCTGATTGTCCAGGGTGGCGGCAATTAATTTGCCTACCTTGAACGAGACGAGCGCCCGCACACTCCCAGCTTTCATCTTCTCCTGGCCGATGGCATCTTTTTCGCCGGTCCTGATGCCTTCAAAGATCGACAGCGTGCCTGTCTTCCCCGCCAGGTTGATGAGGTTAAGCAACTGGGTCGTGGTGAAATCTCGAAGATTACCTTTCAGCGGCATCGATGCCCCCTACCCTCTGATCACCAGATCATTACAGCTAAGCGTGTTTGTGGCGTACAACTGCGTTTTGAGCGTGCAGCGCCGAGCAGCAGGTGTGCGGCGCGCAAGGTTGCTTGCATCATCGTTGCGACGATTATAGCTTTCGCTCACACGCACGTCAACACGCCTACGATTGCCTCGATTCTAATATGGTTTGTAAACACGAACAATTGAGTGTCGGCGGGGTGCCCGGTCACAGTGCCCACCGCACGCCAGCTTGGGACTATAATCCTAGCAGAAGACCCGCAGCTCCCGGCAATTTACCCCAGAAATTCGCAGCGATCACGAACGCTAACCGAATGTATAATCGACATAACATGTGGTTGCGGAGTGGGTTCATGTCTTTGCAGACCTTACAGTTCGGCATCGAAGCAATTGAGCGGGGCAGTATCGCTGAAGGTGTGCGTCTGATCAAAATCGCGCTCGACAGCCCCGACCTCCCGTCGAATCTGCGCGCGATTGCGCATTTGTGGTTGGCCGAAACCCAGGACGACCCCAACTACAAACGCAAATGCTACAGTGACGCGCTCAATGCCGACCCGCAGTGCGAAGAAGCCAGCAAACGGCTTTCGGCGCTGCTGACGGTGGCGCTGCCCCCGGCCCCAGACTTCACGCCCACCGATTCCCAGCCGCTGCCGCCCGCCCCGCCCACTAC
>JAADYY010000221.1 GCA_010092805.1 Chloroflexota bacterium
CGATACCGTGTTTGGGTTCGCAATCTTCCGTACCATCGCGTTTTCAAGCCACAGGCTTATGCGTTGCGCTAAGCTGAATTACATCTGAATTTTGTGAAGCGATCATTACATGTGATTGGGAGGCTGTCTGCTGTGTGAGGGGTATCCAGCACCTAAAAGAACTTTTAACCGAGATGCAACGCCTACTTAATAACGGAACGTTACAGTTTGTGCTCCATGTACGCCGACATCGGAGTCGCGCTGATGCGTAATTTGCTGCTGATTCGGGTGCTTCGCACGCTGCTCACCCTACTCGGAGTGGTCACGATCACGTTTGTGTTGGGCCGCTTGACGGGCGACCCGGTGGCCATGATGCTGCCGCAAACGGCGACCCTCGAAGATTATGAGCGCGTCCGCGCTGCCCTCGGCCTTGATCAACCGCTGCCGGTGCAGTATTTCATCTATCTGGGCGACGTTTTGCAAGGCGACCTGGGTACCTCGATTGTCTTCAACCGCCCAGCGGCGACGGTTGTGGCCGAACGCATCCCCGCCACCTTAGAACTCGGCATCCCGGCGCTGATTCTATCGGTGCTGCTGGGCATTCCGCTGGGGATCGTCTCGGCGTACCGGCGCAACCACCCCCTCGACCGGGCGATCATGAGTTTCAGTTTGGCGGGGCAGTCGCTGCCATCATTTTTCATCGGCATTGTGCTGATCCTCATCTTCGGCGTCGAGCTGGGCTGGACGCCGACCTTTGGCCGCGACTCGTTAGCGCATTTCATCTTGCCGACGATCACGTTAACGATTTACCCGCTGGCGTTCATCATTCGGCTCACGCGCTCATCAATTCTGGAGATCCTCAACGAACCGTACATCCGTACCGCCCATGCGAAAGGCGTGCCACCCCGCCGTGTGACTTACATTCACGCGCTGCGTAACGCGCTGCTGCCGGTGGTGACAGTCATCGGTTTGCAGATCGCGGCGATTCTGAGTGGCTCGGCGATTGTCGAGACGGTTTTTGCTTGGCCGGGGATCGGCTCGCTGGCGGTGCAGTCGATTGGCGGGCGCGATTACCCCATCATTCAAACAGTCGTGCTGATCACGGCGGCGGGTTTCGGCATCGCCAACCTGCTCGTCGATTTCCTGTACGTGGCTATTGACCCCAGGATTCAACCGAACTGATTATGGATAACGTCGCCAAGCTCGACCCGATCCAGCAGGCAGCGGCACCGCGCCGCGAATCGTCGTTTCTGCAAACGTGGCGGCGCAACACCACGCTGGCCGTCAACATCAGCCTCGTCGTGCTCATCGCCCTGATTCTGGCGGTGGTGTTTGCCGAACAAATCACGCCTATCGATCCAGTGTCGCAGAGTCTGATGAACCGGCTCAGCCCGCCGTTTGGCCTCAACGAAACCGGCTCCTGGGAGTTTCCGCTGGGCACCGACGCATTAGGCCGTGATGTGTTCAGCCGCATTCTGTATGGTGGGCGCATCTCGCTGGCGATTGGCGGGGTGGCGACGCTGTTGGGCCTGGCGTTGGGCACAGTGTTGGGGCTGCTCGGCGGGTACATCGGTGGCTGGCTCGATCAATTTGTGATGTATCTGGTGGATGTGCAACTGTCGCTGCCGTTTCTGCTGTTAGCGGTGGCGGTGGCGCTGGTGCTGGGCACCTCGCTGACGGTGCTGGTGGGGCTGGCCGCCCTGGCGACCTGGCCCATCTACACACGCATCGTCCGCGCGGCGGTGCTTTCGGTGCGCGAACGCGACTACGTGATCGCGGCGCAGGCGGCTGGCGCGGGCGGCTTCCACATCATGGTGACGCATCTGTTTCCCAGCTTAGTCGCGCCGCTGCTGGTGCTGGCGACGCTCAGCGTCGGGCGCATCATTCTGCTGGAAGCGGGCTTGAGCTTCCTGGGGATTGGCATTCAACCACCCACGCCCTCGTGGGGCAACATGATCAACGAGGGGCGTGATTACCTGGCGAGCGCGTGGTGGCTGGCAACGATGCCGGGCATCGCGCTCGCCCTGCTGACGATGGCCGTCGGCACCATTGGGGATTGGCTGCGCGATCTGGCGGATGTGACCGTCAGTTAACGTTGCAGAGTTGTAAACCTATTCAACATGGAGACCTTTGATCGATGAAACGTCTGGTTCTGCTGATACTTGTCCTGGCGCTGGCGCTGGGAGCCGCTTTCGCCCAGGATGACGACAACGAAACGCTCATCATCGGCATCAACGCCGAAGCTGGGACCCTCGACCCGCACTTCGCTGCTGGTGCCATCATCCACAACCGTGTTTTCGGCATGATCTTTGACACGCTGGTGAGCAGCGACCGCCTCGGCAACCTGGAGCCGATGCTGGCGACTTCGTGGGAAAACACCGATGACACTACCTGGGTGTTCCAACTGCGCCCGGATGTGCAGTTCCACAACGGCGCGGTGATGACGGCGGAAGATGTCGCCTTCAGCTTCAACCGCCTGCTGTTCGATGAGCGCGAGAGCCTGGCCCGCCCCGGTTATCTGCCGTTCATCTCCTCGGTCGAAGCGACGGGCGACCTCGAAGTGACCATCACCACCCCCACCGTCGATCCACTGCTGCCGATCCGTATCTCTGGCGTGGTGGTCATGCCCCAGGCGTATGTCGAAGCGACGGATTTCGAAGTGCTGCAAACCGAGCCGATTGGTGCCGGGCCGTACCGCGTCGTTGAGTGGGTGCTGGGCGAGCGCCTGGTGCTGGAACGTCACGATGATTACTGGATGGGCCTGGCTGACGCCGAAGCGGTCATCCTGCGCTTCATCCCGGAAGGCTCGACGCGCGTCGCGGCGCTGCAAACTGGTGAGGTCGATTTCATCACGACCGTTGGCCCCGACCAGATCGAACTGGTTGAGGCTGAGGACGGGGTGCGCGTCGATGTGGGGTCGGTGCTGAACTACATGAATATCTGGTTCAACACCAACGAAGGCTTCATCACCGCTGATCCGCGCATCCGTCAGGCGCTGTCGCTGGCGATTGACCGCGCAGCCATCGCAGAGGCGCTGTGGGACGGTCGCGTGCGTGTGATGAACGACTACTTCCTGCCCACCGAGTTCGGCTACGCTGAAGATCGCCCCGACTTCGCCTACGATCCGGAGCGGGCGCAGGAACTGCTGGAAGCAGCGGGTTACGCTGGCGAACCCATCGCCTTCACCCCGCCGAATGTCTACTACACCAACGCCCGCCTGGTCACCGATGTGATCAACGAAATGTGGCGCGCCATCGGCGTGAATACCGACTATGAACCGCTGGATACCCCGGCCTGGGCGGAACGCTCGCTGGCGGGTAACAATGTCGTGACTCTGCAAAGCTTCGGTTCCAGTGGCGACCCGGCCACCAACGGCGCAATCGCCAACTGGCTGGCGGGTGGCTGGCCGGCGCTGTACTACCAACCGGGCGAAGAATTCGTGGCGTTGGCCGAAGAAGCCGCCGCTTCGCTCGACCCGGAACTGCGGCGTGAGAACTACCGCCGCATCGCCGAAATCCTGGATGAAGAAGTGCCGTTCGCGCCGCTGTACCAGTCGGTGGAATTCTACGGCGTGCGGGATGGCATCGAGTGGACGCCGCGCCCGGATTTCGCCATCGATCTGCGCCCCGGCGTGTTCGAGTTGGACTAAGCTGGCGCAAGCCTGCGTATTCTGTGCAGGCTTCCTAAGATGGGGTCGGCGCGGTGTAGCCTGCACACCGCGCTGACCCAACAAGCTCCCCACACGACACATTTTTCGCCGAACAGCCTTATTCAGTTACGAGAGGATTGCCCGGATGAAATCGCGTTTGTCTCGCCGTTCGTTCCTGAAACTCGCTGGCGTCACCGCTGCCGCTAGCACGCTGCCCGCTTCGCGTGTGTGGGGTGTGCCCGCGCTGATCCAGCCGGAGCGCACTATCACGATTGGCATCAACACGTTCCCCAGCGCGTCGCTGGACACGCACTACGAAACCGGCTCGCAGATCGGTGGGCGCGTGCGCAGCCTGTACTGCGAACAGCTCACCAACATCGCGCGCAATGGTGAAGTTGAACCGCGCCTGGCGAGCGACTGGACGGTTGATGGCACCGAATGGCGTTTCACGCTGCGCCCGGATGTCCAGTTCCAGGATGGCAGCACCCTGACCGCTGAGGATGTCGTCTTCAGCCTCAACCGCGTGATGGCTGGGCGTGAGGGGTTGGTCGTGGATGTGAGCGATTCGTTCACGCCGTATATCACCTCGGTTGAAGCGACTGGCGACCTCGAAGTGACCATCACCACACCGACCCCCGACCCGCTGATGCCGCTGCGTCTGGCGTCGGACAGCGCCTATATCATCCCGCAGGGGTACACCGAATCGGTTGATGCCGATACCATGTCGCGCACGCCGATCACCGCCGGGCCGTACCGCATCGTCGAGACGAATCTGACCGACCTGATCGTCATGGAGCGCCACAGCGAATACTGGCAGGGCGCGCCCGCCGCCAGCCAGGTGATCCTGCGCGTAATCCCGGAAACCTCGACGCGCTTGGCGGCGTTCCAGGCGGGCGAAATTGACTTGATGGTCAACATGCCGCTGGACTTGATTGAGCAGATCAACAACACGCCGGGCCTGCGTGTCTCGAATGCGCTGCTGGGGAACTGGATGTCGGCGTTGTTCAGCACGAAAGTCAGCCCGGTGGATAATGTCAACTTCCGCCGCGCGCTCTCCAAAGCGATTGATCGTCAGGCCATCGTCGATGCGCTGTGGCTGGGCCTTTCGGAAGTGATGACCGATTACTTTGTGCCGGGTGAATTCGGCTTTATGCCGGGGCGCGCCGGCTACCCGTATGACCCCGATGGTGCGCGCCGCGATCTGGAGGCGGCGGGCTACGCGGGCGAGCCGTTCCCGTTCACACCTATCGTTGGCTACTACCCCAACGACTCGCTGATCGGGCCGGTGCTCTCGGAAATGTGGCAGGCAGTGGGCGTCAACGTCACTTTCGAGCAACTTGACCCGGCCACCTACGGCGCGCAGTTGTTCGCGGGCAACACCGTCGCCTCGATCCAGAGCATTGGCCCCAGCTCGGATCCGTTCTTCTTCTTCGAACTGTGGGCGTCGGAGGCGTCGCTGTTCCGCGCCAACTATTACACCCCGCCCGCCGAATTTGATGAACTGTGGGCGGCCAACCTCACCGAACTGGATCAGGATGTGCGTTACGCCAACTTCCGCCGCATGGCCGATATTTTCGACAACGACGTGCCGCTGACGCCCCTCTATCGCAGCCTGGATTCCTACGGCGTGCGCGCGGACATCATCTGGGAAGCGCACCCCAGCTTCGAAATCGATTTCCGTCCTGGCAGCCTGTCGTTTGAATAGGCACCGCCACACGAGCCGGGGACAACAAGGCGTCCCCGGTTCACGCGGCCAGATTAGCCTCCACAACAACCGATAAGGACAACCTCATGCCGAAAAAAGTCTTCAAAATGGGCGCTTCGACCGACGTGCGCCGCCTGCCGGAAATCTGCGATTGGATCATCGAAGGCCAGCGCGACCTGGAACTCTATACCCTGGCCGGGTTCATTGAGCCGCCCCAGCCGTGGAAAGAGGTTTTCAAGGACGTGCCCAAGATGCTGGATGGTCACACGGGCAACTTCGGGCTGCACGGCCCGATTCCGCCGCTCGCCAGCATGGACCCGGACATCACTGAGATCGTGCTGCGCCGCCTGCGCGAAGCGCTGGATGTGTGTGCCGAGATCAACGCCACGCACATGGTCATCCACAGCCCGCTGATGTCGTTGGGCGCGCCATTCCCGCTGGCGTTCACCCAGGCGATGATCCTCAACCCGGCGCAGGATCTGCTGGGCAAGGTCGCGGAGATGGCGCAGCAGGCCGGGTGCATGGTCGTGGTCGAAAACATCTTCGACATCCGCCCGGACTATCTGGTCTCGCTGGTGAAATCCGTCAACTCGGATCACATGAAAGTGAGCATCGATACCGGCCACGC
>JAADYY010000222.1 GCA_010092805.1 Chloroflexota bacterium
ACATATATGTACAAAGCATATTAACCCCTCTCCCCGCGAAGCTGTGGGAGAGGGGTGGCGCGCAGCGCCGGGGTGAGGGCAATACCGGGCCACCAACGGCCAAAACCGCAGAACAAATTTGAAACGATGACCCTGGCGGCGCGTGTCGCTCCGACGACTTTGGCCGCTCATTGCACTACAGGCTTCGGGCGATATTGCAGCGCTTCGGCGACGTGCGGCGTCTCGATGATGTCGCTGCCCGCGAGATCGGCGATGGTGCGGCTGAGCTTGAGGACGCGGTGATATGCCCGTGCGCTGAGCTGCATCCGCCGCACCGACATATCCAGCACCTGCTCTGCGTCTGGCGCAAGGATGCAGAACTTCTGAAGCTCACTCACGCCCATATCTGAATTGGCGACCACCCCCGGATGAGCGGCGAAACGCGCTGCTTGCAGCACACGGGCTGCCTCGATGCGCGCGCGGATCGCCGCCGAGCTTTCGCTCTGATGTGCGCCCAGCAGTTTGTCATAATCGACACGCGGCACATCCACATGCAAATCGATCCGGTCGAGCAGCGGCCCAGACAGCCGACTCTGATAGCGTGTGATCATCGTCGGCGAGCAGGTGCAGGGCTTGACCGGATCACCGTGATAGCCACACGGGCACGGGTTCATCGCCAGCGTCAACAAGAAATTGGCTGGAAAAGTCAGCGTGCCGCGTGCCCGGCTGATCGTGACGATTTTGTCTTCGAGCGGCTGGCGCAGCACTTCCAGCGCTTTCACACTGAACTCGACCGCTTCATCCAAAAACAGAACGCCCCGGTGCGCCAGCGTCACTTCGCCGGGGCGGGGGATGGTGCCACCGCCGACCAACCCCGCCTGACTGATCGTGTGGTGCGGCGCGCGAAACGGTCGCTGGCGCATGAGCGGTTCGCCGCCCACCAGCAGATCGGCGACCGAATAGATCCGGGTGACTTCGAGCGCCTCCTCGCGGCTTAAGGCGGGCAATATCCCCGGCAGCGCCCGCGCCAGCAACGTCTTGCCAGAGCCGGGCGGCCCGATCATGCGGATATTGTGGTTGCCGCCCGCCGCAATCTCCAGGGCGCGTTTGGCGTGTTCCTGGCCGCGAATATCGGCGAAGTCGGTCACATCTTCGGCCAGCGATTGTGCGCCATCGAGGTTGAGCGGCTCCGCTTGATATGGCGCGATGGGATCGAGGCCGTAGAGGTGCTCGACCAACTGAGCCAGCGTCGGCACGGGGATGATCTCCAGCCCGCCGACCAGCGCCGCCGCCGGGGCGTCCTCCACCGCCAAATAGATCGTCTCGTGCCCGGCTTGCGCCGCCGCGTACACCATCGACATCACGCCCTGTACATGGCGGATGCTGCCATCCAGCGACAGTTCGCCGATGAACAACGCTTTTTCGAGCGGTTCCAGCGGCACTTGATCGGTTGAGGCGAGCACGCCGACGGCAATCGCCAAATCGTAGGCGGTGCTGTGTTTGGGCAGATCAGCGGGTGACAGATTGACGACGTAGCCTTTGTTTGGGAAGGCGAGATGACTGTTCTTGATGGCGGCGCGCACCCGTTCGCGACTTTCGCGCACCGCTGAGTCTGGCAGGCCGACAATTGAGAATGAGGGCAGGCCCGCGCGCGGGTTGAAATCGACCTGAACTTCGACCAGCACCCCATCGATCCCGATCACGGCGCAGGCATGAGCGACAGCAAGCATAACTACCTTTCGCTGAACGACGCCGCAAATTTCGGCGCTGAACCACTCATCTTGCATTATAGGGTCGAATAGCCGTTCTGCCCATGCAGATCAAACACACACTCAGCGACGGTAGCAGCCTTATGGCCGGGCGTGGTGATTCGTGGTACAGTGCGTGCGCAATCATAGGCGGTGGTGGTCACCGGAAGTCAACAGAAATGGTCAATGCTGATGAATTATTCTGAACGTGTGTCGATTTTTCAGCGCAATTTGGGCGCTGCCGCTGATCTAGCGTTTTTGCCGATCTCGGCGGATTTACAGTATCTCGTGGGGGTGCCGCGCGACCTGCCAACATATGGCTGGACGATGCACCCCGGCGCGTGGCTCGAAGGGCTATGGATCACGCCGGGCCGCGACGGGGTGTTGACTCTGCCGCGCATGACGGCGGAGTTTGGCGGGCTGAGTGATCTCAAAGGCGTCAATTTGCGCGTGCTCGGTGATCACGATGACCCGGCGACGTTGGTCGGTGAACTGCTCGCCGCGTTCGATCTGCCGGACGCGGCGCGTGTCGCCGTCGGCGACCGGGCGCACGCCGAGACGCTGGTCGCGCTGCAGGCGCTGCTGCCCGGCGTGCGGTTCGTCTCTGGTACGCAGATCGTGCGTCAGCAGCGAGTCATCAAGCGCGAAGACGAGATCGCGCAGATGCGCAAAGCGGGCGCGATCACCGAGGCCGCCTTCGCCGACACGATCAAGGCGTTGAAGCACGGTATGACTGAACTTGATGTCATCAGCGAGGTGAATCACCAACTGCGGCGGCACGGATCGCTGGGGGAGTCGTTCACCACATCGCTGTACTGCTCCGGCCCGGATCACCCGCTGCTGTTTGGGCAGCGTCAGGCCACCGCGCAGCGCCAACTCAATCCGCCCGTCGCGCTGCTGTTCGATTTCGGCGCAATTTATGACGGCTACTGCTACGACTATGGGCGCACGGTCTGCTTTGGGCAGCCCGACGCCGAGATGCAGCGCGTTTATGATCTGGTGATGCAGTCGCAGGCCGCCGGGATCGCGGCGCTACAGGCGGAGGTCAACACGACGGCGCAGACGGACGCCGCCGCACGTGATGTGATCGAAGCGGCGGGGTATGGCGAAGCGTTTCGGCATCGGCTGGGGCACGCCATCGGCATGGATGTCCACGAACCGCCATTCCTGACCGCAAGCGATAACACGCTGCTGCAAGCCGGGATGCTGTTCACCATTGAGCCGAGCATCACGCAGTTCAACTCGTTTTCGGCCCGCGTCGAGGATGTCGTGGTCGCACGGCCCAGCGGCGGCGAGAAACTGACCGACGGCTTCCAAGCGCTGATCGTGATCGACTGAGGTCGCCAACAAACGCAGCCGAGAGGGAACATCTTGAAGTTCAGCGTGCGCTTCAACAACGACCGTCCAGCAGCCGAGTATATTCGGCTGGCGCAGGCCGCCGAGCGTCACGGCTTCGATCAATTTTGGGTGAGCGACGATCTGTTTCTACGCAGCTCAACGGTGATTCTCACGTCGGTCGCGCAAGCGACTGAACGCATCCAAATCGGCACCAGTATCGTCAATCCATACACGCTCCACCCGGCGCAAATGGCGATGGAAGCCGCGACGCTCGATGAAGTGTCGGGGGGGCGTTTCCAGTTGGGGGTATCCTCCGGGGCGGGCGACTTTTTGAAGTGGGTCGGCATTGAGCCAGCGCGACCGCGCACCGCCGTGATCGAAACGGTGGAGGCGATTCGGCGGCTGCTCGCTGGTGAGCGTGCGGCGCTGGACGGTCAGTTTCTGCGCTGGACGGATGAAGCGTATCTGCGCTTTGCGCCGCAGCGACGGCACATCCCGATGTACATCGGCGCGATGAGTCCGCGTATGTTGGAGACCATCGGCGCGGTCGCGGATGGTGGGCTGCCGCTGCTGTTCCCGCCGGAGCATTACAGCAATGTGCTGCCCTACATTCAGGCGGGCGCGGAATCAGCGGGCCGGAAGCTGGACGATGTAGATGTTGCGGCGTGCATCTGGTGCTCCGTTTCGACGGATCGGGCGGCGGCTGAGGATGCCCTGCGGGAGAAGATCGCCTATTATGGCCACGCCTTCAGCCCGACGATTCACGCACAACTCGGCCTGAGCGCCGCCGATTTCGCCCCGATTGAGCAGGCGATGATGGTCGAAAACGATGTGGCGAAGGCGAAAACCCTCGTCACCGCGCCGATGTTGAAGATTGGCGTGATGGGCGACGCACGCGATCTGATCGCGCGGCTGGAGACGCTGGCCGATCTGGGCGTCAAGCACATCAGCTTTGGGCCGCCGCTGGGGCCGCATCCGCTGGAGGCTATCGAAACGATTGGGCGGGACGTGCTGCCGCATTTCCACAATTAGAAGCAAGTCTGGAGTCATCATGAGTAAAGAGTTCGAAATTTATGATCTGCGCGTGACGGTTGACCGCATCGAGGGGCGGATGGTCTGCGGGTTGGAAGTGGGCGATTATTTTGAGTTGACCGAGAGCAGCCGCATCCGCATCCCTGACGGCAAGCACTTCTGCATGTTTGCGCTCGGTTCGGTGCTGCCGCTGCTTTCGGCTAAGCAGCGCGATCTGCATCCGAATGACTGGTTTGAGCTGGACTCCGAAGTCGCGTGCTCCGACCCTGAAGAACGCATGATCATGCGCATCGAACGGATTCGTAAGCGCACTGTCAGCAGCGAAGACCTGACGTGACCATCAGCATCGCGTTTCAGACCAATAAATCACCCGCCGAGTACACCGCGCTGGCGAAACTGGTCAATCAGTACGATTTCGGTGTGGTCAGCGTGTACTGTGATGCGCCGTTTCACCCAAGCTACGGCCCGCTGCTGCTGATGGCACCGCACATTGAGCGGGCGCGGCTTGGGCCGGCGGCGGTTTCCGTTTCACGGATGGCCCCCATCGACATCGCAGCGGACACGGCGTTGCTCTCACAGGCCGCGGCGGGCGGTGCCTACGTTGGGATCGTGCGCGGCGCATGGCTCAGCGATTATGGCATTCGTGAGATCGAGCAACCCATTCAGGCCATCCGCGAGGCGGTCGAGGTCATCCGCTACATGCTGTTGGGTCAAACGGGCGGCTACATCGGCGAGGTGTATCAGCTAGCGCCGCATGTGCGCGCGCCCTACCCGCCGCTGGCGCAGCCCGTGCCCGTGATGATCGGCTCGTGGGGGCCGAAGTTGTGCGCCGTCGCGGGCGAAATTGCCGATGAGGTCAAGGTCGGCGGCTCGGCCAACCCGGATCTTGTCCCCGTGATTCAAGAATACATTGCGGTGGGTGAGCGGCGGGCCGGGCGCACCGTTGGCAGCGTTGGTGTGGTGATCGGTGCGGTCACGGTGGCTGATGCGGATCGTGAGCGGGCGCGAGCGCAAGCGCGGCGGTCGGTGGCGCTCTACCTGCCGGTCATCGGTGGGCTTGATCCGACCGTTGATGTGGAGCCGGAATTGATCCAGCGGTTGCAAACCCTGTCGAATCAGGGCGATACCGAGGCAGCGGCGCGCCTGATCTCGGATGATCTGCTGGATCGGTTTGCGTTTTCCGGCAGCGCTGCCGATCTGATTCGGCAGGCCGAAGCGCTGTACGACGCGGGGGCCAGCCGCATCGAGTTTGGGACTCCGCATGGCCTGATCCCCGCTGAGGGCATCAAGATTATTGGCGGCGAGGTGCTGCCCGCGCTCAAACGGTGGGCACAACGGGCATAGATCGCCACGAACGGCAATGGAGAAATCAGCATGGCAGAGTACGCAGGTCGGCAGTGGACGCGGGCAGAGTTATCGCAGCGCGTGGGACGCATGGATCAGATCGCTGGGATTCAGGCGCTCGAATACACCGACGGTCGGGCGCGCGGCAGCCGGATGTTCCAGGTGTATACTGGCAGCGGCCTCCAGTTTGAGGTCAATGTGGAGCGGGCGCTGGACATCACCAACTGCTTCTATCGCGGCATGGCGCTCAACTGGACGGGGAGCACCGGGCAGGTGCATCCGGCGTACTACGAACCCGAAGGGTTAGGGTGGCTGCGCAGTTTTCACGGCGGCTTGGTGCTCACCTGCGGGCTGGATAGTTTCGGCGCGCCGACGGTTGACGAGGGTGAGGCGTTCGGCATTCACGGGCGCGTCAGCAACCTGCCCGCCGAACAGGTCGCGCACCGGACGTATTGGCAGGATGACGCATATATCCTTGAGATCAGCGGCAAGGTGCAGCAGACGCGCGTCTACGGCGAGAATCTGCTGCTGGAGCGGCGTATTCAGACCCAACTCGGTGCCGCATGGCTCCAGATCGACGACACAGTGACCAACCTCGGCCACGCGCCGCAGCCGCACATGCTGCTGTATCACTGCAATCTGGGCTTCCCGCTCATCGACGCGGATACACAGCTCCACCTCGACACCACCGAGACTGTCGCGCGCGATGCCGACGCCCAACCAGGGATCGATCACTGGCGCGAATTCCAGCCGCCCACGCCCGGCTACCGCGAGCAGGTGTTCCGTCACGCGCCGCAGCCTGAATCCGACGGCTTAGCGACCGCGCGCGTCCACAACCCGCGCCTCGGCTTGGATCTGCGCCTTCGCTTCAGCCAGCAGACGCTGCCGCATGTCATCCAGTGGAAGCAGCCGGGGCAAGGGGTGTATGTGCTTGGCGTCGAGCCGGGCAACAGCAGCGCCGTCGAAGGGCGCGCCGTCGCACGCGAACGCGCCGATCTGCCCATGCTGGGGCCGGGCGAAAGCCGCGCGTATCTGCTGCGCTTCGAGATCGGCTGAGCGGCTAGGCTGGTGTATACACGAAGCGCTCGCCGCAGCGGAGCACGTGATACGGCTGCCCGCTGATCTCCGCAGCTTGGATGAACTCGTTCACGTCGGCGGTGTTGAAGGTGAACATAGCGTAATGATGCGGGATCAGCAGCCGCGCGCCGATGGTGGCTGCGAGATCGAGCGCTTCGGGGATGTTCATATTCGGCGGCACGTCGAGCGCCTTGAGCCGTGCGCTCGTCCCGTTGATCGGCAGCAGCGCGATGTCGATGGTGTGCGGGGCGAGCTGGTCAGCCAGGCCCTCGTACACCAGCGTGTCGCCGCTGTGATACACCGTCACGCCGTCCAGCTCGAAGACGTAACCGAGAAACGGGTAGCCATTGGCTGCATCGTGGTCGAGCGCCGGGTGGGCCGCCGGCACCGCATGAACGGTCAAGCCGTCCAGGGTGAGGGTCTCGGCCCCGCGCGTCGGGATCAGGTGTGCCGGGTCGAGGCCGAGGCTGACCGCGTGATCGCGCGTCGCTTGCGGCAGCACCAAACGTGCCGTTGGGTTGGCAGCCAACAGATCGGGCAGTGTGCCGGGGTCGAGATGATCCGAGTGTTTGTGCGTGGCAAACACCCACGCCACATCCTGCAAATCAGCGCCGCGCAGGGGGGCGCGCGTCATGCGGATGTGCGGTTTGGCGGTGTCCGCGTATTTGGTCGTCAGGTGCTCGGAGAGGTACAGATCGATGTACACGGTGGCGGACGCCGCCTTGATGCAAAAGCCGCTCTGCCCCAACCACCACAGCGCGATTTGGCCGGGTTCGGGCTGTGCCGCCGCGATGTCTGCGACGAGCGCGGCACCCATCTGGACAGGCTGAATCAGTGGGGGCATCGGCGGCCTCCTCCTCGTTGTTAGATCTGCCGCAAAGTCGACCCCGACTATAGATCAGATGGTGCGAGCTTGCGAACAAGATCCGCGCAAGCGCCAGATGTAAGGATGGTGATGCAAAGCGCTCGCCTTGACTCACAGGAATTGACCGATCTACCCATCTGGCTTGCGGATCACCGCGATCTCATGCACTTGAGCGTGTACGACAATGCACTCACGACTTTGCCGGATTGGTTGTGGTCTCTGACGGAGTTGCGCACGTTGAATGTCGCCGCCAACCGCTTGATGCGCTTGTCCGACAAGATTGGAGCGCTGCAGCAACTGCGGATGCTCGATTTAGGCCACAATCGCATCATGGCGCTGCCTGAAGCGCTGGGCGCGCTGCCCGCCCTGACCGATTTCCTGTACCTGAGTGACAATCAGCTCGAGCGCCTGCCCCTATCGCTCACCAAGCTGACGACGCTGCGCTACTTAAACATCAGCGACAACCAACTGAGGACGCTGCCGGATGATCTGGGCCAGATGACGAGCTTGATCGAGCTGCGCGCGTATCGCAATCCGTTAGCTGCACTGCCGGACTCCATCGGTGAGTTGGTGCGTTTGCGCGAACTCCATTTCGATCACACGCTGCTAACGGGGTTGCCGGAGTCGCTGGGCAAGCTGGGCGACCTGCGCGTGTTGTCGCTGCGCGGGTGCCGGTTAGCATCCGTGCCAGCGTCAATCGGGGCGTTATGCCAACTGCGTCACCTTGATCTGCGGGGCAACGGCTTGGCGACGCTCCCGGATGAAATCGCGGCGCTGCCCCGGCTGGAAAAACTCGATTTGCGCTGGAATTCGCAGCTCACGCGGCTGCCATCATGGATCGAGGCGGTGGAAACGCGCGGCTGCGTCGTGTATGTGTGATGCCGCAAGCCGGGCATAGAATCAGCGCAATCGCCGCCGCTTCCGTGAGATGGCCGACGAGATGGCTCAGAGGATTATGATTTCCTCACGGCTTCGGTGCTTGATTTTCGCCAAATGATTGTTATAATGATTTTAAATTGGCCCCCATAGCTCAGTGGATAGAGTGTCGCCCTCCGGAGGCGAAGGCCCAGGTTCGAGTCCTGGTGGGGGCACAAAACCCGACCTGAAGTGAACGTGCGGTGGTAACTCCACCGCTTTTTGTTTCCAGGGCACTGATGTCGTTATCCTCACGACGACGTTTGCCGCGCCCCTTCTTCGCCTGCGCTTTGCCAGCCGCTGCCAGAGCGCGGAGGTAGGTGAACGGGGGTTGCAGTTCCAGCCGGATGATCGTCCCTTCCGGGTTGATCACCACCTTACCGACGACGTGCCGCAGAATGGCGCGCTGCCGCTGCTCACTC
>JAADYY010000223.1 GCA_010092805.1 Chloroflexota bacterium
ACGGTTTCCCGCAAGCCACCCGCTTCAGCGGGTGGTCGTTGACGAAAAGCATATTCAAAAATCATATATGAAAAAGGTAGCATAGACCACGTCGATATGCAATAGATTTGCCAGCAATTTACGGTAAGTTATCTGCATTACGGACATTTCGTTATGAAAACAGGGTTTACCCCTTAAGATTTGACAAGGGCCGCAATGCAATGCAGACATTTTTTAGATTACCACCCAAATGAATCTGCCAAAGCTTAAGGTTGCGGGTACTCATGAAAACGCGGCATCGTCTAAAATAGTATGGAAATAACCAAACTCAGGCAGTCATTGAGGGGCAAGCTCGTGGACAAGTACAGCGTTCGTTGGCTGGTCGTTATGGTGATGCTGTTCACCACGACCTTGAGTGTCAGCGCGCAAACGGAGACAACGACTTCCGATATTCCATTGCGCATCCTGACGGTTGAAGAAGGCAGCACGATTGCCGTGTTGTCGGATCTGCTGGATGCATTCGCCGATCAACATCCTGAAATTCAAGTGGAACTCGATATTGTCCCGTATGCGGGCTTCGACGCGCTGCTGCTCAGTCAGATCGAGGCTGGCATTGCCCCGGATTTGGCGCGGGTGACGTCATTTAGCGCATTTAGCGAACACTACTTGGATGTCCGCCCGTATCTGGACAACGCCGATGCCTGGGACGCCAATTTCACAGCCCCCCTTTTGGAAGCACTGCGTGTTGATGCTGACAGCGACGCCCTGCATGGCTACCCCACCAATTTCACAGTTTCGGGGCCGTACATCAACCGCACCTTGTTTGAACAGGCTGGCGTTTCTATTCCCAGCGACTCTTCGGATGAGGTGACATGGGATACATGGATGACGGCGACGACCGCTGCCCAGTCCGCGCTGTCTACGCCAGACATGCCAATTTTTGCGCTCGCCTTGGATCGGAGTGGGCATCGTTTCTGGGGGCCATCGCTCAGTTGGTGCGCAACCTACATAAGTGAAGATGGGCAGTTTTCCGTCGATTCGCCGGGCTTCCGTGATGCGGCGCAAATACTCTACGCCTGGCATCAGCAGCAGATCACCCCATTGGAAATTTGGGCGGGGGCCGGCAATGAGTACCGCACCCCCCTTAATTTCTTCGTGGATGGGCAGCTCGCGTTCTATTTCTCTGGAAGCTGGCTGGTGGCCGATGTGGGTGCTGGGGTGGGGGACGCCTTCGATTGGGAAGTGGTTCCCTCACCTGTGGGGCCGTGCGGCAGCAGCGGCATGATCGGCGGGGCCGCAATGGTCGCTTTTCGTGGCACCGATCACCCAGAGGCCGTAGGACAGTTACTCAGCTTTCTGACCCGTGCGGATAATCTCGCCGATTATTACCGCCGCAGCCTGTCGTTGCCGGGGTCGCTGGAGTTGATTGAGCAAGGGCTGGATTACCCGCAGTTCAGCGCTGAACTCAACACCTTCGCTGCGGAGCTTCCCAAAGTGGTACCAGAAGCCTTCACGCTGCAATACCATCCCAATTCGGTCAATGTGCATTCGGCGATTCGCATTCACCTGATCGACGTGATGAGCGATCTGCAGACACTAGATGAAGCGATTATGGCCATTCAGCAAGATGTTGACACCCTAGCGGGGCAGCGATGACCACGATCAACCCAGAGACAGCGTTGCAGCAAGGCCGCAGCAACCTGGGGCTGACGCTGATCATTTCGTTTGTACTGCTGGCGATTGTCCCTGCGGCCATCTTGATTACCGTAGTCATCAATGAAACCGACGGCCAAACGCGCCAGCAGTTCATCGATCAGATGGAATCGCAGGCAGAAGTCAAGTCAAACGATATTGAGCGCTGGCTGGAAAGCGCGCAAACCCTGCTGGTGCTGATCCTTGCGAACAGCGATCAACAGGAGCGGATGGCAGCGATCCTGGAGAGTGAGCGGCAGTTGACGACCGCCGTCGCCCTGCAAATCGATTTCTTGCAGGCACAGTTGGCCGTTCAAGAGACCTTCAGCGAGTTTTTCATCTACAACCTGGCCGGGGTCACCCGCGCTTCAACGGATGAAACCCGGGTTGGCTTGATCGTATCCGAAACGCCCTACTTCGCGCCAGGGTTGGAAGCCCCCCACTATCAAGCCCCGTTCCCCGAAGCAACCTTCCCTGATTTACAGATGATGGCGACGCTGCCCGTTGTCGATGATGATGGTGAGGTGGTCGGCGCGCTGGCTGGGCGTCTGCGCCTGGACGTGCTGGCCGACATCATGACGACGCGTGTCGGTCTTGGCAACACAGGAGAGACCTATCTTGTGACACCCGACGGCGGCCTGCTCGTCACGCCAAGCCGCTTCGATGCCTTCCCGATTGGTGCGCAGTTGCCGTCGAGCTTCGGAATCGAGCAGGCTGTGGCCGGCGAGAGCGGCGCAGAGAACTACCCTAATTATCGCGGCGCGCAGGTGATCGGGCATTATCGCTGGCTGCCGCAGCTTCAGGTGGGGATGCTTGCCGAGATCGAGGAGCAGGAAGCACTTCAGGTGGTCAATGGGGTGCAAAATTTGAGTATCGTCGCCGCTATCGTGACAGTGGTTATCGCTATTGCGATTGGGGCAGGGGTCACCGTCTGGATTGTGCGCCCGATCACCGCGCTGACCCGTATGGCGAATGCGGTGCTCAACAAGGATTACAGCCAGCGTGTGCCCGTCACACGCGACAACGAAATCGGCCAGTTGGCCGATGCCTTCAACCAGATGACCAATCAGTTGGTGACCACAATTGACGATCTGGATCAGCGTGTGCAAGAATTGAAGCTCGCCAACGCGAAAGCGTCGGAAGCTGTGCGGCTCAAGGATGAGTTCCTGGCGGTGATGAGCCATGAGCTACGCACCCCACTGAACGCAAGTATCGGCTTGCTGGGGCTGCTGCAGATGGGTGAGACACTGGGCGAAGAAGATGCGTATATGATCCAGCGGGCGCGGGCCAACAACGAACGCCTGCTTGAGCTGATCAACAACATTCTGGATCTCAGCCGCATCGAGGCGGGCCGCATGGAGATTATCCCAACCGAGATCGATCTGCGCCGCTTGATCGCCAAACTGCGCGAAGATACGAATGTGTTGGCGCAGCAGAAAGGGTTGGCGTTTGAAGTCAAGATCGCCGACAATGTCCCCCTGATTTGCCTCGCCGACGAAGAAGCGTTGACCAAGATCACCCTGAATTTGCTGTCGAACGCCTTCAAGTTCACTGATCAAGGGACGGTGACGCTGGATGTGTATTGTGATGATGTGGGCGCGCTGGCGATTGCGGTTAAGGATACGGGTATTGGTATTCCACCACACATGACCGAGACGATCTTTGAGAGCTTTCGGCAGGTGGACAGCTCATCGAAGCGGGTTCATGGGGGTTCGGGGTTAGGGTTGTCAATTGTGCAGCGGTTAAGCCGCGCGATGGGCGGTAGTGTGCGGTTGGAGAGTGAAGTGGGTAAAGGGAGTACATTTACAGTGACACTGCCGCTCAACCTAGAAGCAGTCCCAGAGAGGTAAAACAACAATATGGCTTTCGAACTTTCCGATGATTTGCTGAAAGATTGGACAGTGCTGGTTGTCGATGACGAGCCGGACAGCTTGCTGGTGGCGAAAAAGTTGCTCGCGCGTTGCGGGGCCGACGTGGTTACGGCGACAAATGGCCGTCAGGCGCTAGAGATCGCCCGCGATCGGCACCCACGCTTCATCATCTCCGATATTTCTATGCCCGAACTCGATGGCTGGGAACTCATTGAAGCGATCAAGCGCGACCGGGCCACCGCCGAAATCCCCGTGATTGCGCTGACAGCCCACGCTATGGAAGGGGATCGGGCGAAGGCGATTGGGGCTGGTTTCCACAACTACCTGAGCAAACCGTTGATGCCGGAAACTTTCGTCAGCGATTTGCTGACACTGCTCATTGATGTACCGGAGATCGCCCGCGATCTAGGGCAGGAAAGCTGAGGGATACCACGATGACGACACCGTCCGAATGGTTGGTCTTGATCGTCGAAGATGAGGTGGATGCCCGTGACGTGGTGGCAAAATTGCTCGCCAAGTCGCAGATTGCAACCCACAGCGTGGCAACCGCTGAAGAAGCGCTCGAGTTGCTAGCTGAGTATCAATACAATGGGGTGATCATCGATTTAGCGCTGCCGGGCATGGACGGCTGGGATCTACTCAAAGCAATTCGCAGCGACGAGGCGATAGCGCATCTGCCCTGCTTCGCTATCACAGCCTACTACAACTCGTCGGTACGCCATCAAGCGGAACAGTTGGGCTTCGATCTTTATTTTCCGAAACCGCTCAGCCACCGGACATTCGTATCGGATGTCGTCGCAGCCATCAGCAGCGCACAGCAAACCAATTAAACAGACGCCGAAGGCTAACCCACCGCTGAATACATTGGCCAATGTAATCTGCGCAAAACTTTGCAAAGCAATAGCTCTGATGAAAGTGCAATCCGAACATGACAGACCAAATCCGATGGGGCATTCTGAGCACCGCAAATATTGGCCGCAAGGCGGTGATCCCGGCGATTCAGGCGTCACGGAACGGTGTGGTCGCTGCGGTCGCCAGTCGATCCGCTGAAAAGGCCGAGACGTTCGCACGTGATCTCAATATCCCGCAGGCCTACCCAACCTATGAAGCGCTGATCGCCGCGCCGGATATTGACGCGATCTACAACCCGCTGCCGAACGCCGACCATGCCGCCTGGAGTCTGCGGTGTGCGGAAGCGGGTAAGCCGGCTCTGTGCGAAAAGCCACTCGCACGCGACGGCGACGAAGCGCAATCAATGGTGGATGCTTTTGCATCGCGCGAGGTACTGTTTGCCGAAGCGTTTATGTATCGGTTTCATCCGCAAACGCAGCGCGTCCGTGAGCTGCTGCAAGATGGGCGCGTGGGCGATCCGCTGGTGCTGAATGCCACATTTACATTTCAGATTCGCCGCGAAAATGACATTCGGCTTGATCTGTCGTTGGCGGGTGGCGCATTGATGGATGTGGGCTGCTACTGCGTCAATGTGATGCGCCTGCTGGCCGGGGAAGAGCCGACGGCGATGCGCGCGGCGGCCCAGGTGGGCGAACGCTCCGGCGTTGATGAGGTGCTGACCGGGCTGCTCACGTTCCCGTCGGGGGTCGAGGGCCACTTCGATTGCAGCCTGCGTGCCCACCGCACCCATACCTATGAGATTCGCGGCACGCAGGGGCGAATTCTGGTTGAGTCGGGGTTTGTCATGCCAGCGGATACCGAGACCACGATTCGTGTGTGGCATGGTGATGCTTACGAAGCGATGCGCATCCCGCCTGCCAATTCGTATCAGTTGATGGTCGAAGATTTCGCAGATGCCCTGCTGCAAAGCCGTCCGCCGCGCTTCGCCCCACAGGACGCCGTCGACAACATGCGCGTCCTTGATGCGTTGCGCGCTGCCGCTGGGATGGTGCCCTTCTGATGCCCACCGATGATCGGAGGCTGCTCAGCCAAGCCACCATGGAACACCGTCAGCGCGTGAGCTGTGCCGCCCTGTGCGAAATTCGCAACGCGCGCGGCGACTATCTACTCGCGCTCAATCAGGATCGGTATTTGCGTGGCCGCTATGAATACACCCCTATTGGCGGCGCGTTAACCTACACCTCAGAGACATTTCTGGACGATTTCGCCGCTATCCCGGAAAAGCCAGAAACCCGCGATTTGCGCCTGTTCATCGAGCCGGCGCGGCTGCATCAATTCAAGATGTGGTTCATGCAGCGCACCGGGCGCGAGACCAGCCCATTTCGCGAGCTGCAAGAAGAACTCGTCGATGAGTTGGGCTTACTCGACGACCTCAAGCCACACGATGTGTTGATCCGGTTTCGCAATTTTCTGTTTCGGGAACGTGTCACCGCGCGCACTGGAGTCGTGGGGGTGAACACCCATTACTTCCACGAGATTTACCGTGTGGAGTTCGTCTCGGTGCCCAAGTGGATGAAGCTGACTCAATGTGCGGCGGATTCGCGGGGGCGTTGGGTGACACGGGCAGATATTGAGCGTGGGCAAACACCAGATGGCATAGCGGTGGACGCAGAGATCTTGCTCGCCGACAGATGACCATCGATAGGATAGCCCCTACCCACCAACTCAACAGATCGGTACCGAGAACAGCGCTCAGCACCGATCCGCTTGGAAGATCAGCACCTATGCCGGGATAGTACGCGCCACGAAATCGAATTCCAGTGTGACGACATCCCCAATATCCGCCACATTCGCTGGTGGATTGTTGATGGTGATGCCGTAATCTGCATACAGAATCTCGGTGCGCGCCAACCCAGCGATTTCGTTGGGTGACACAACCGTCACCTCGACGGTGAAAGTCACCGGGCGCGTTTCGCCGCTGATGGTGAGATCACCCGCCATCTCGAACTCAACGGTATCCCCGACGCTCACACTATCGGATGTCATCGACAGCAGGCCAGTGGGCGCGAAGGTGATGAATTCGTTGTCATCCTCGCGCGTTCGCAAAATGAGGCTGTGAATCGATTGATCGCGGAAGGGAGTGTCTGTACGTAGGGTACGGGCATTGACCGCGATATTTCCCACTTGCGACCCCGACGGATTTTCAAAGTTGACGATGATGTCACCCGCCATCGCGTTGGTGGTGCCCACAACTGTCGTGGGGACACCCGCGAGCGTTTCATCAATGTAGAAACGCGCTTCCGAGTCCTCACTTGCAATTCGGAAAAGCGCGCGCGCCGGGAGTTCGCCGGAGGTGCGCGCGCTGCCGGACGCTGCATCAGCCGCGGTTTCATCGGTTGCTTCCGGCTCGGCGGTGGCCGCGACGGTTGCTGCGGGTGTTGAGACCGTGTCGCTGCCCGTGCTCTCATCGACGGTCACAACACTGAGTGAGTCGATGCGCTCATTTAATGCGTTCACGGCTTCCAGCACAGACTGATCAGCGACCTGTGTGGCAAGCTGATCGACTTTTTCATTCACCTCCGCGACTTGCGTACTCATGCTCACCAGCGGCACAAGCGTTGGGGTCGGTTGGTTTAGCGAAAGCGTTGGTGCCACTTCAGCGACTTCGCGGCTTGGTTCTGCAATCCCGCCCGTAGCATACAGAATGCCAAGCACCCCTGCGCCAGCTCCTGCGCCGAAAGCGCCGATAATCAAAACGAATGCGAGCCATCTTCTCATCAGTTTTTCCCTGGTTTTCCTCATCATTGATGTTGCTGTGCAACTTCGGAAGATGAAACAGATGCTGTTGGTCAATCGATTTGATTGTGTTTTGGCCC
>JAADYY010000224.1 GCA_010092805.1 Chloroflexota bacterium
ATCAAGCCATATTCTCCTATTTGCGTTAAACTTTAACAATGTAGACTCATTACCTAATGGCCGTTTTACGAGAAAGATTGCTATATGTCACCAAAACGCAGGCATCCGGTCGAATTCCGCAGTGAAGACGTTGGCTATGTTGCGAAGCAGTGGAAAGCAAGCAAATCGTGTTCGCTGGTTGGGATCGGTAGCGTGGGGAAATCGAATTTACTACAGCATCTCAGCGACTCTGAAGTGCAAGGTTATCATATGGGGTCGCAGGCGGAGAATTTTCGCGCCATTATCATTGACGCCAACATGATTGGCCCGCTGCCAACCACCGGCGATACAGAACAGTTCCGCTGCTGGGCGGGCTTCGAACTCATGATGCATCGCTTGCTCATGGCTTTTTACCCGCTGACAATACTTGAGGAAGATTCTGAACGCTTCCTTGAATCCTACCATCTCCTTCAAGATGGGACCAACCCACTGCATACCTACATGGCGCTGCGTTACTTCGAGACGGGGCTGGAATACTTCATGCAGCGCGACATTCGCATCGCTTTCATGTTCGATGAATTTGAGGTGATGCTCAACACGCTCCCGGTCAAATTTTTTCAAACGCTGCGCGGTATCCGTGACGCACACAAAAAGCAGATCATGTATCTGACCTTCACACGCGCGCCGCTGTCGAGCTTAATCGCCAATTTCGATATCCCCCCGCTCGAAATTGAGTCGTTCATCGAGCTGTTCACCGACAATGTCCACTATATCGGGCCGTACAATGACCTTGACGCCGCACGGATGCTTGATGATCTGGCCCGTCGGTCCAATGTCGATTACCCAGAGCCTGTGCGTGACCTGATCGCCGCTGTGACGGGGTGCTATGCGGGTCTACTCCGCGCGACCTTCAATGCCCTGGAGACGATCAACAACCCCAACGCGCTGATGGGTTTGTCCGTCACCAAAGCCGCAGAGTTTCTTATCCATCAGGCCCCTATTGAGACGGAATGCCGCACCATTTGGACGAGTCTCAATCCGCATGAGCAGTACATGCTCAAGGTTGTCGCGCGCCAGACAGACTTTACCAACAGTTCGGAAACGGAACGGGCGATCAAAATGTTAGGGCAAAAGCAGCTTCTGCGCGTGCTCCCCGCTGAGCAGCGCCTCCAGATTGAGCCGCCTATCTTTCGGATATACGTCAAAAAACACAATCCCGAACCGACGCAGGAAAGATCATAAGATGAGCAATGACGGCTACCTCATCCCCACAGAGGCGCATCGCGAAGAAATTGTGGTGATGAAATCGCGCTTCATCGCGGATGCCGCCTACGCACCGAGCGTCGAAGAAGCGAAAGCCTTCATCGCTGCCCGGCGTACCGCAATGCCGGACGCCAATCATCATGTGTATGCGTTTCGCGTGGGGTTTGGCAACTCGGTGATCGAAGGCATGAGTGATGACGGTGAGCCTTCGGGCACGTCCGGGCCGCCAGTGTTGGCGGTGGTGCGCGGCACCGCCATCGGCGACATTGTGCTGGTGGTCACGCGCTATTTTGGTGGAACAAAACTCGGTACGGGCGGGTTGGTGCGCGCATACAGCGATGCCGCCCGCGCAGTGCTCGAACATTTGCCCACCGAACCCAAGATCCCTAAGGCGCTGCTGGGTATCGAAACGCCGTATCACTTCTACGAGCAGATCAAACGCCTGATCAGCGCACACGAGGGGGAGATTGATGATGAGACATTCGCAGGCGAAATTACCCTGATGGTGGTGTTTCCGGCGGTCAACACAGATGCATTCAGTGCTGAACTGATTGAGCTGACCGCCGGGAGCGTAGCGCCGCTTGTGCTTTCCAACGACCTGGAACGCTAAGCAGCGTGCTCACTGCGGCGGCAGCACACCATGCGTGCAGGCCAGGTAGCGCCCACCCAACACCACCCGAAAATCGACTTCCCGGTCGGGATCCGGCTCGCTGACGACACCCTCATCGCTCACGCGCAGCGCCATCTGCAGTGCTTCAAGGCTGCTGCCCTTCGTCTGCCCGGTGTAATCGTAAATCATGGTGTAATTGCGGTAGTTTTGCGGCTGAGCGTTGATGCGCGGTGTGAATCCATCCCACGCCAGCCGATCAGCGGCGACCCGCGCCAAATTGGTGACGCCTGTGGCGTTGACAATTTCGACGACCGGGCGTTCGCGCACCAACTGATGTTCGGTCGGCGGCTGCATGAATTGACGCTCTAATTCAGCGATGGAAGCGCGAACGGGCACCAACACATTCGATCCTTCCGGCGATAACCAGGAGCGCACTTCGACGTTTGGGCGGAAAGTGTACGACGCGATCCGGCTGCTGTCCATAGATAACGCCAGCGGCACCAACTCCAACATCAGATCCAGAGAAATATCCGTTTGGACGCTTTCCAGCACCTGCGGCCAGATGTCGGTTAGCTGCGCCGTCAAACTCAGCCCCTGAATGCGATTCCACAGCGCACGCATCAGCACTTGATGCCGCCGCCCACGATCAAAATCGCTGCTTGTGCGGCGGCTGCGTGCGTACCACAGCGCCTGATCACCATCCATCCAATGCACGCCGACATCCAGGGTGACCAACTCCCAACTATCCTCGAACTGCGGGTCGAGATCCGGCGCAATCAACTGCCAATCTTGCAGGGCGCAATCGACCACGACCTCAATGCCGCCCAGATCATCGACGATGCGGCGAAAGTCGTTGAAATCGACCCGCGCATAATAATCAATGCGCAAGCCGAGGTTATGCCGGATCGTGTCGATGAGCAATTGCGGGCCGCTGCCTGCTTCGGCCTGCTCCCCATAACCATAGGCGGCGTTGATGCGATAGCTGCGATGCCCCGGAATGTACACATATAAATCGCGCGGCAGCGACAGCATTGCAACGGTTCCAGCAGTTCGGTTCACCGACATAATTAAGAGGACATCGGTGCGCCCGGCGTTGCGTGGGTTTTCGGTGTCGCTGCCGATCAGCAAAAAGTTGATGATGTCATCATTGCCTTCATCAACCATCGGCATTGGCTCTGGGATCTCGCCAGGAACCGGATAATGCGTCTGCGCGAGTCCCGGCATCACGCCCAGCATGAGGATCGCAGTCACAGCGAACGGAATAAAGAACAGCGTGTAAGATCTGTGATGTTTCATGAAAAACTGCCTCGAACAACTCGGACGATGAGCCTAGCCGCCTGCCAGACTTACCTTTCAGGCTTGCTTTCAGTATAAGCAGATGCAGTTGTCTGCCAAGCCTGCGGACGGCAGCCACCGACCGAGCGTAGGCTGTTCGTTGGCGCACACGCAGGCCGCGCCAATAAACAAAACACCCCGCGCTCACATGAGCACGGGGTGCCGATCAAACAATTCAGCGCGGCAATCGGTCAATACGCATTGGCGATGATCGGTACATTGTTACGATTGCCGCGGAAGATCACGAATTCATCCGCGACCCACCCTTGCCCGAACGTTCCTTGCACCAACCACCACACGTTATCGCCTGTGACGCCAATCGGGGGCAGGTACACGCCGCCCGGCAACGTCGAAATCACCGTGTACTGGCTGCCTGGCCCACTGCGCACATTGAGAAAACTGGTGTTGACGATCAGTTCAGGGATAGTCACCGCAACCTGCGGCACCGGCAGCGCGACACCCCCCTGCGCAGTCACAGCGGCTGGATTGGCTGGATTGAGGGGCGAGGCAGCGAACTGTTGGCCCGCAGCGGGTTGAGCACCCGCGACAGCATTGTCCGTCGTCGTGCCCGTGCGAATCTGCGCCGAATCGAACGGGATCCAGCCAATCGTGCCGTCGGCCAGTTCGACTTGCGCAAATTGATTACCGTCGGTGAGGTTGAGCAGGAATGCTTCATCACCGCGCAGCAGCACGGGCAGCCCTGTACCGCCTACGCCCGGCGACTGCGTCACCTGCACCACATCGCCCACGATTTCAACCACAGTGCGGAACGTGCCCGCCAACCGCGTTTGCGTCTTGTCCGCCTCTACCCAGCCAATGCCCGCACCCGGTACATTGATCGCCACCCACTGTACATTGTTGGCATCGGCGGTGCGATCCACAATGGCGTAATCGCGCGAATCGTCACGGAACAAAAGCGTGATCGGGTCGGCTTCCTGCGCCGCCGCTACACGCAGGTTCACCGACTGCACCGTGATGAACGCGCGGAAGCGTTCCACACCGCTGGTTGTCACCTGGCCTGTTGGCGGAATGCTGATGGCAGGTGGCTGCGGGGCCACAGCGGCGGCGCTCAGCAGATCGTCGATTTCGACCAGTGGGACGTTGCGGAAATCGCCGCGCGGCACCGAAAAATCGAAATCGATCCAACCAGCACCAAAGATCGTGTTGACCAGATACCAACTGTTTTCGAGGTTTGTCCCCAGCACCGGCAGCTCGGTACCGCCGGAAACCACCGTCACCACAGTGAACTGGACGCCGGGGCCACTACGCACATTGAGCACTGGCGTGTTCACAATCAGCAGCGGCGTTGCCAACTGGCGCTGCTGTGCGGCCTCCCTGGCTGCCGCGATTGGGGCGAACACCAGCAGCATCAGCGCAAAAACAATCAGAATGTGCACGTTCGACTTCATTTTCTTCCCCCTGGTTGCGTGCCCCCGTCACGGCTGGAGGCAGTCGGTTGAGCATCTACCCATTTCAGCTTGGCTATGGCACAAGTATAGGCGAAAATCGCATTCCACGCTTGTGGACGATCATGATTGGCGTAGCGGTGCCTTAGCGTAGGGCAAGCGCGGTGTCCACGTTACGGTTTTAATGCTATGCTAAGCTCATAA
>JAADYY010000225.1 GCA_010092805.1 Chloroflexota bacterium
AGTAAGCGCTCGCTGAAGCCCGCACCTCATGATGAACGCGGCTGGGGGGTCACCTGATGATCGCCCAGCCGTTGTTGATTCCGGTCGCCTCGATGCATGTGATCAGGAGAGGGGGATGCAGGCCAGCGTCGTGATGTGCGCGTCGTCCGGCACCAGATCAAACTGGGGGTTGTCGCCTGTGTTGACCATCAAATAATTGAGGTGCAGCGCTTGGGCATGACGTTTGGCCGCTTCCAGCAGCGCCGTGCCCACCCCGCGCCGCTGATACGTCGGCAGCACCGCCATGTCGTTGATCAGGCCGCGCCCCTCGGTGAGCGCACGCACCACCGACAGCGCCACAAACCCGATGATGATCGGCGGCTGCTGATTGGCTTCCGCCACGAACACCTGCACACTCTCGATCTCGCGGAAGCGGACGACCACCTCATGCCACTGCTCGCGCGTCATCCCCCGGTACGCCGGGATCAGGTTGAGCAGCGCCACGACTTCGTGAGCGTCGGCGGCGGTCGCCGGGCGGATCGAAAACTCAGGCGGGGTGAGCGGCGCACGGCTGCCCCCCGGCGCGCCGTTGGCCCCGGCGGGTTGGCGCTGCTGCCACAACGCGATCATCTCGCGGTGGGTGCGGAAGGGCAGCAGCGGCAGTTCCTCCGGCTTGAACACGCGGGCTTCACTGGCGTCATCCCCGGCACGGAGTTCGCCGCCGATGGGATGCGCTCGGTAAAAGATCATGATCCCGCTGGTCGGCGGCCCCTCCGGGAACGAATTCACGCTGCTCAGTTCGGTCAGCGTGACTTTCAGGCCGGTTTCTTCCTCCGCCTCGCGGATGGCGGCTTCTTCGGCGCTCTCATCCGCCTCAATGTAGCCGCTGGGCAGCGTCCATTCGTCTTTGTGCGGCGCGTTCGCCCGCTTGATGAGCACCACGCCACCATCCATCTCGATCAAGATGCCCACCACCGGCACCGGGTTGACGTAATGAATGTAGCTGCATTTGGGGCAGGCCTGCCGCAGCCGCCCGCCCTCCTCACGTTCCGACAGCGGGGTATACCCGCAGTTGGGGCAGAAAGTGAGCCGTTTTGCCGCCAAACGTCACATCTCCAGGTAGTCGCGGAGTTGGCGGCTGCGTGTGGGGTGGCGCAGCTTGCGCAGCGCCTTCGCTTCGATCTGGCGGATGCGTTCGCGCGTCACGCCGAAGTGCTTGCCGACCTCTTCCAGCGTGTGATCCTGCCCGTCGCTGAGGCCGAAGCGCAGTTCCAGCACTTCGCGTTCGCGCTCGCTGAGCACGCCCAACGCCGAGCGGATTTGCTCCTTCAGCAGTTGGCGGCTGGCCGCATCAACCGGGCCGGGCACCTTGTCATCCTCGATGAAATCACCGAGCAGGCTGTTGTCTTCCTGCCCGATGGGCATTTCCAGGCTCATCGGCTCCTGGCTCAGCCGCATGATCTTGCGGACTTTCTGGGCCGCACGCCGCAGCCGCCGCTGCAAGCCGGGGTCCATGCGCGAGCCTTCACGCCGGATCAGCTTGATGGCTTCGGTCTCTTCCGGCGTCAGGAAGTCCATCTCCAGCGCGATCTGCTCGGCGCTCGGCTCCGCGCCGAGTTCCTGCGTGAGCTGGCGCTGCACCCGCATCAGGCGGTTGATCGTCTCGACCATGTGCACCGGGATACGGATCGTGCGCGCCTGATCAGCAATCGCGCGGCTGATCGCCTGCCGAATCCACCACGTCGCGTAAGTGCTGAACTTGTAGCCCTTCGTGTGGTCGAATTTGGCGACCGCGCGCAGCAAGCCGATGTTGCCTTCCTGAATCAGATCCAGGAAGTTGATGCCGCGCCCCATGTAGCGCTTGGCGACACTGACGACCAGACGCAGGTTGGCGCGGGTGAGCGCTTCGGCAGCGATTTCGGCGCGCTGCTCCACGCTGCTGAACATATCCGGCAGCCATTCCAGCGCGTCCAGGTCGGAGAGCAGCCATTCCTGCACCGCCCCCACCGACGGCAGCGCACCTTCTTTGACGTAATGGCGGCTGATGCGCACCTGCTCACCGAACGGCAGCAGATACAACCCGTGCATCACCTCGAACAGCTTGCGCGCCATGTCCGTCCAGGCTTCGTCGCGGCCCCATTCGCGCTGACGCAGGTACACGCGAACGTACGACTTGCCGCTCACATCCCAGTCTTCGGTGAGCGCCTGCATCTCGTCGATCAACTGCTTCATATGGGGCGGCTCGGCGTCCAGCGTCTGCAAAGCTGTCAGCACCAGATCCCAGTTGTGCAGCACGTGTGCGTAAGCCGCCAGCACGATCTCGTAGTCGGGGGGCTGGGTATCATCCTGCTGTTCGCTGTGCAGCTTGTCGGTGAGCGTTTGCAGCAGCCGTTCGGCGGCAATCTGAATGCTCAACCACGTCTCGCGGTTGGTATCCAGCAGCGGCACCTGCCCAATCTCTTTGAGATACATGCGCACCGGGTCATCGGCCAGCGCCACCGTATCCACCCGCGCCCCTTCATCGAGCATCAGGTTATCGTCATCGAGATCGTCGAGATCCTCATCGTCCGAGTCCGCCGTGTCGATGGCGTCGTCGTCTTTGGTGGCGATGCCGCGAAACACCCCGTCATCATCGTCGAGATCGTCGTCTAAATCGAAATCCCCGTTGAGATCGTCGGCGTCTTCTTCGATAGTGACCTTGGGGAACTCGTTGGAAGTCCGCACATCTGCACGATTACGTTTTTTCGCCATGCCTCTATCCAAATCCACTGACCGTATACAGCGCGGCCCGAGGCGGCTCAGCGCACTGAGGTTGCGTTGCCCTGCCGCTTCAGTTCCGCGTCAATCAACCCCGTCGCCAGGATCGACAGGGCGATCTGTGATTGGTAATCCGGGAGCACATCCGCCTGATCACCTGCCGGATCATTTGGGGGTGCGCTCGGCTCGGATGGCTGCTCAAGCTGGAGCGCGATCAGCTCCCGCCGTTCGCGTTCCAGCCGCGCCTTGCGCAACCGCAGCGCTTGATGTTGCAGCCCGGCTTGATCATCAACCGCATACCGGGCGCTGCGCTGTAACAACGCTTGCAAATCGGGGGGGAAGCCGCCGCCGAGCTGCTGTCGCATTTGCTCATCGTCGGTGGGGGCCAACAGCCGCTCGATCAACGCCACCGTTTGCCCATCGAGCTGGTCGCGCAAGTAGTCGAGCGGTGCCCGCGCATCCTGGCCGAGGGCGCGCTCGAACATCAGCATGAGCGCGTGAAAAATTGTGTCCCGCTCGAAATCATCCGCGCACAGATCGCGCAGCGGGCCGTCCGCCAGCGCCAAAGACTCACCGGCCAGCTCACGAAACGTGCGGTTGACCTGATACACCCGCTCCGGGCGGCGCAGCAAGCCGCGCAAACAGGCCGCTTCGAGCACGGTTTCGGGGCGCTCGTTGATCACGATGTGCAGCGGCGGGTCGCCGAACAGCGCGTCCTCACCCACCCCGTAGGCTTCCGGCGGCAGGTCGGGCGGGTCGTCAAGATCGGGCGGCGGGGCCGGTGGTTCGGCAATGCGTGGCCCCGCTGCTGACGTGGGCGGCTGCCGCTGATCATTGGCCCAGCGCAGCAGATCATCTTCGCCGATGCGCAGCTTCAGCGCCAACTTCTGCAGGTTGTCCTGTCGGTATAAATCGTTTTCGGACGCCAGCAGCAGCGGCAGCACGCGCCGCGCCGCCGCTTCGCGCTGCGGCAGGCTGGCGTTGGGGGGCAGGGCTGCGGTCTCTTGCCGGATCACGTAGTCGGCGACCGGGATCGCCGCTGTGACCAACGCTGGCCAGGCGTCCGGTGTTTCACGGATGAGATCGTCGGGGTCTTTGGCACCGGGCACAGCCAAAACCCGCATATCAATCGATAACTTGCCAGAATAATCGGCTTGCAGCACGTCCCGCGCCACTTCCAGGCTGCGGCGGGTGGCCGTTTGCCCGGCGGCGTCGGAATCGAGTGCCAGGATGATCGTATTGGCCCAGCGTGGTGCCACCAACTTGAGTTGTGTTTCGGTCAGCGCGGTGCCCATCTGCGCGACCACATCGGTATACCCGGCCTGATGCGCCTGAATCACATCCAGGTAGCCTTCGACGATCACGACCGTCTCGGAATTGCGGATCGTCTGGGCCGCCCTATCCAGGCCGAAGAGCAGCCGCCCTTTATCGAACACCTGCGACTGCGGCGAATTGAGGTACTTGGCGCGCTCCTCCGGGTCGAGCGCCCGCGCACCAAAGCCGACCGTCCGCCCGCGCTCATCGCGGATGGGAATCATCAACCGATTGCGGAAGCGGTCATAAGTATTGCCCTGCTCGTTGCGCGTCGCCACGCCCGCTTCGACCAGCTCATCCGGGCTGTAGCCGAGCGCGGTCAGCGCATCGAGCAGGTGGCTCCAGCCGGGCGGCGCAAACCCGATCTGGAACGATTGGAGGGTCTCGTCGCTGAGGCCGCGCTTCGTCCGTGCATAGTTGAGCGCTGCCACAGCCTGCGGATCGTTTGAGTCAAACAGCCACTTGTGATAGAGATCGGCGGCCAGCTTCACCAGCCCGCGCAGCCGGTCGATCTTTTCGGTGTGTTCGCGCTGCTGCGGGGTTTGCTGCCGCACTTCCACCCCGGCCAGCTCGCCGAGGTTTTCCAGCGCTTCGCGGAACGACCAGCCGTGCTGCTTCATGGCGAAGCTGAAAATGTCGCCCCCCTCAGCGCACGCGCCGAAGCAGCGCCACGACTGCCGTTCCGGGTTGACGACGAACGAGGGTGTCCGCTCATTGTGGAAGGGGCACGGCGCTTTGTAGGTGCGCCCCGCCTTCTTGAGCGGCACGGTCTGCTGGATGTATGCCACAATATCCAGCCGGGCCTTAATTTCGTCCGCGACAGACATCGTTCGTTATGCAGCTCGTTTCGATAAGGGCTGTTCCGACACCGCCATTATACTCATCAATCGCCCGTCATACAATTCACAATTGTTCGTCACCGATTAGGGATATGTGCCCAATCCCCCGCCATTAGAAGCCGCTCAGGTGGCTGAGATCGGCGCGCCCGGCTTGCAGCGCGCTGATCGCTTGCAGCAGCCCCAGCCGATTCTGGCGCACGGCTGGGGCGTCGGCGTTGACCAGCACGTCGTCAAAAAACTTGGTGATCGCGGGCAGCATCGGCTCAAACGCGGTCAGAAACGCGCCGACGTTATCCGCCGCTGTCAGTTTCGCCGCCGCCGACTCGTAAGCTGTGTTCAGTTCGCGTTCGGCATCCTCCACAAATGCCGCCGGGTTGATCGTGAAGCGGTCACTTTCGTTGCGCGTGATACGCACGCAGCGCGCGAAGCCGTCCAGCAACTGCTCCCAGCCGTCGCGCTTGACCCACTCGCTCAACTCACGAATGCCGACCAGCGCCCGCGCCGGGTTGCTCGACTGTGCCGCCAGCACCGCCTTGATCACATCTGGCCGCCAGGCTTGATCTTCCACCCACGACTGCAAGCGCCCGCCGATGAACGCGATCACGCTGGCGCGGACTGCCGTCGGCACGTCGATGGGCTGGGCGGCGGCCACCAACTCGACGGCCTGCACCAGATCGACATCGAGGTTCTTAGCGACCAAAATTTGGATCACGCCGAGGGCGGCCCGCCGCAGCCCGTATGGATCGGCGGTGGATTGCGGCTCCAGCCCGGCAGCGAACAACCCCACCAAACTATCCAGCCGATCCACCACGCCGACCAGCAGACCCGCCGCGCTCGGCGGCAGTTGATCATCGGCGCTGCGCGGCAGCCAGTGCTCAAAGATGGCGTCGGCCACTTCCTGCGGGTAGTCGTTGCGCAGCGCGTATTCGCGGCCCATCGTCCCTTGCAGCGAGGTCATTTCGACGACCATCTGTGTGGCGAGGTCGGCTTTGGCCAGGTGCGCCGCCCGCTGCGCGATCCCGATCTGGGTCGCGTCGATGCCCAGCAGATCGCCCACCGGCTCGATCAGCCCGGCGACACGCTCGTTCTTGTCGAGCATCGAGCCAAGCTGCTCCTGAAACGTCAGCGTGCCCAGGCGGGGCAGAAATTCTTCGAGCCGTTTCTGCGTATCCTGCGCGTAGAAATACTGTGCATCCGCGAAGCGTGCGCGCAGCACCTGCTCATTGCCGTGCGTCACCTTGTCGAGGTGCTGGCTGTCGCCGTTGCGCACGGTGATGAAGTACGGCAGCAGCTTGCCGTCCTGAGCTTCGACGGCGAAGTAGCGCTGCTTGTCGCGCATCACGGTGACGAGCACATCGCGCGGCAGTTCCAGGAACGTCTCTTCAAAGCGACCGCGCAGGGCCGTCGGCGCTTCGATGAGGTTGGTCACTTCGGCCAGCAGCCCCGGATCGTCGGGGATGCGCCCGCCGACTTCTGCGGCCAGCGCCGCCGCCTGCTCCACGATCTTTTCGCGGCGCTTCTCCGGGTTCAGCACGATAAACTGATAGGTCAGGTGATCAAAATACGCGGCGGCATCCCGCGCCGAAATTTCCGGCGATCCATACGGACGCAGCCCGCGCGTGATCCGGTCGCTGGCGATCCCGGCGTATGTAAACGGCACGACCGTCTCGCCCAGCAGCGCCAGCAGCCAGCGGATCGGGCGCGAGAAGGCGATATTCGTGCTGTTCCAACGCATCGCCCGGTTGAACTTGATCCCGGCGATCAGGCCGGGCAGCGCCTCGGCCAGCACCTCAGCCGCCGGACGCCCGGTCTCTTGTACCAGCGCCATCACGTAGCGGCCCCCGTCGATCTCCTCGACGGTCAGGTCATCCACGCTGACGCCGCGACTGCGCGCGAAACCCTCAGCGGCTTTGGTGGGG
>JAADYY010000226.1 GCA_010092805.1 Chloroflexota bacterium
CCAGAAGCCAGCGGTGACCGCGCCTGCGGCGTTGGGCAAGGGGGAGGCACGGCGTCTGGCAAAGTGACTAAATCAACATACGTGTACAAAGCGAATTAACCCCGCTCCCCAACATACACGGGGTCGCGCGCAGCGCCGGCGTGAGGGCGATACCGGGCCACAAACAACCAAAACCGCAGAACAAATTTGATGCGATGACCGTGCGTAAACATCTGCGCAGAGCGGGGAGTGCAAACATGCGCCGCAAGTGATAGATGTCATGCTATCCGTTGAGCATCGGCACGTGCCTTGCGCGCGGTTCCGGCCTATGCTGAGAATAAAGAATGACGTTTATTTATGGAAGGAAGAATATCATGCTTAACAAGTTGTGGAACCCCAACCATGCTGAAGCCTGGGAAGCGCTGGCCGTCGTTTTGCTGGTGATCACCGTGCTGCTGGTGATCGGGCCGCTGACGCTGGAGCGTCAGTTGTTTGCGGCGGTGCTGTCAGTCGCGGTGATCGCTTTGCTGGCCGTGAGTGTCTCCAAGCGTCTGCACGAGGATGAGGACAAGCGCCGCTAACCGCGCACCGCCTGCGATTGCACGACTGCGAAATCTTCAAACGTCACCTGGAAGCCATCACCCTGCGGGGCGGCGCACATTCTGCCCACTTGCAGCGTTTCGGCGGCGCTCAGATACCCCTGACGGATGAGTGTGAATGCTGCGCCGTCGCGTGAAAAATACACCTCGACAGCGGTGCCGATGCGTTTGGCCCGAATCCAGATCGAAGCGGGGTTGTCGGTCAGGGGCACAATCGACCAATCGGAGAAGGCGCGCGTGATCACGGCGCTGGCCTGCTGCACCCCGTCCAGAAACTCGATGCCGCACTTCAGCCAGACGGTCTCGCTTTCGCGCACCATCAGCCCTGCCTGATCGTAGAGCGCGGCATACGCCCCGGTGATTTTGACCGTCGCGGTGAAATCGCCAGCCACGTCTTGATAAAAGAAATGGGCGTCATCCTTGATGAAATCATGCAGCGTGACGCGCCAGAAATCGGTTTTGGCGTCAGCTGTGACGATCAATTTGCCGCCGGATGCTTGCCACGTCTTCGGTTCGTTGTACCAGTGCATCGCGTTACCCTAATTCTTAGGTCGAATCGTGCCTGTAATCGGCTGACGGTGATGATACCACAGCAGTCATTCCAAGCGGCACATCACGCTGATCCGAATGTTGCGCAGCACCCGCGAATGTTACTATAGGCGGCGGGCTGTGGTGCTCAATTGACCGGAGGTGATCGCGAGGTGTGGTGATGGCAGACTTTCGGCGCGTGAAGCCGCTGCTGGTGAGCGTGTTGCTCCTGATGATCGCGGCGGGGGCGATTCTGCGACTGAACGATGTGCGGATGTTCCCCGATGAGATTTGGTCGATCTGGCAGACATTCGGCACCGTTGAGCAAGTGCTGGCCTGGACGCCCTACGATTGGCCGCCGCTGCATTACCTGACGTTGGCGGCCTGGCGCGAATTCGTCGGTTTCGACCCGCTGGTGATGCGGCTGCTGTCGGTATTTGCCCACTTGTTGGGGAGCGTCTTCATGTATCGCGCTGCCCGGCAAATCGGCGGTGAGCGTGCCGGTCTGCTCGGAATGGTGGCCTATGGCGCGCTGCCTTTCAATTTGAGCCTGAGCGTGCAGGCGCGCGGCTACGCGCTGGCGCATATGTTCATCGCGCTGATTCTGTGGCTTGGCTTGCGTTACCTGCATCGGCCCTCGCTGCGCCTGGCGATCTGCATCGCCGTTGGCATGGCCTTGAGCGTTTACACCTATCTGCCCGCAGCGTTGGCTGTGGGTGTGGTGAGTGCGTATGTGGTGTTCAACCGCTTCACGATCCTGCGACAGTGGATTGTGATCACTGCTGCTGCGGTCGTCCTCACAATCCCGCTGGCGATCAGCAAATTCGAAATCGTCGCCACACGCGGCACCAACGTCGAGACATTCGCGCGGCTTGACCTGTTGGGCGGCGTCGGCGCGTTGATTGGGCATTATTTGGGCCGGGATGCGCTGTTCGTCGCGGTCTGGAGCATCGGCTTGATCGTGGGTTGCGGGTTGATCATCCGACGACCTGGACGCCGCTGGCTGATCGGCGCGCTTCTGTGGTGGGGCGGCGGGGCCATTGCGATGTATCTGCTGAACCCGGTGCTCGGCTTTTTTCACAGCCATTACGCTTTCTGGGTCATGACGGGTTTGATCCTCACCATCGCGCTGATCGGCAGACATTTGCGGCGGCTGCCCGCTTTCCTGGTCGGGCTGCTGCTGTCGACACTGCTGCTGCCGCAGTCTCTCAGCGAGAAATATCTGCCGCCGCTGCTGATCCAGCCAGAGACGTTTGTGTGGCTGCGCGACCATGTGCAGCCGGGTGATGTGTTTGTCCTCGACCCCGATGTGCGCGAAACCTGCCACGAGGGCTACATCTGGGATTATTTTGTGCGCCTCTATTTTCCCGCTGGGGGGTTGGACGCCATGCAGCAGCCAGCCGATGAGCAGCGGCGGGTGTGGTACACCAGCGACACTTCCAACCGTGACGCGAATCTGGCAGCGGCAGTCACAGCGGGGCGGGTGCCCAGCCGCTTTTTCGGGCCGCCGGAATGCCTGCTGCGGCTGTATGAAGGCCCGCCGGATCCGGTGGGGGTGCAGTTTGAGGCGGGGCCGCGGTTTCACGGGGTTGAGGTCATGGACGGCGCACGCGGGTGGGCCGGGCTGCCAGTGCGCCGTGAAAGCGAGCCGATCCGTGTGCGGTTGTGGTGGTCGGTGGATGCACCGTTGAACCGGGACTACAGCATCGGGACTTACTTGCTGCGGAACGGCCAACTCATCGATCAGGTGGATGGCCCGCCGCAGGTGATCAACTTGGAATACCTACAGCCCGATCCGCCGGATCAATTGAGCGCCTGGCAGCCCGGACGCTACTACGTGGAGGAGCGGGTGCTGCACATGCCGCAAGCGGGGGCCAGCACCCGGCTCGATTTGTGGCTGGCCGTTTATCGCTGGGAGGATGGCACTCGGTTGGCGGCAGCGGGCATGAACTCTGATCGGCTGCTGTGGTTGGCGGACATTGACCTGAAGGCGTGGTGAGCGCAGATGCAGCGCAAGCGCACGGATCAGTATATTGGGTGGTGGGTTGCCCTGCTCATCATCTTCGGCTTGGCGGCCTGGCGGGTCATCGCCATCGAGACGACCCACATGCGCCCGGACGAGGAGATCGCTTTTCGTACCACCAGCGGTGATCTGGCGGCGACCATCGCTTATCAGGCGCAGCAGGATATTCAAGCGCCGCTGTGGTTTGCGGCGTTTTGGGGGTGGCAGCAGCTTGTGGGCACCCACGAGGTCACCGCGCGGATCTTTTCGATCCTGATCACGCTGATCACGTTGGCCCTGGTGTATCGGGTGGGGGCGCGCTGGTTCGGGGCGCGGCGAGCGGGCATCTTCGCGCTGATCGCGTTGGGCGTGAGCACCTATTTCTTCATCTACTCGCTGGAGATTCGCCCCTATGCATTGGTGCTGCTGCTGGCCGCCGCCGCGATGTGGGCGTTTGAGCGCTGGCTCCGGCTGCAAACGTGGCGCGCAGCGCTGCTTTACGGGCTGACGCTGGTGCTGCTGGCGTACACCCACTACTTTCTGGTGTTTCTTGTCCTCGCGCAGATCCTCTACGTAATCGCCCGCGTCAGGCCGCTCGATGTGCGGCGGATTGGGCAGGGGGTGGCGGCGGTGGCGCTGGCGGGGATCTTGTGGCTGCCCTGGGTGCCCGTCTTTGTGAGTCAACTGGCGGTGCTGCGCGATCTGGCGCAGGCAGCGGGTGCCGCGCAGCAGATCGGTACCGCATCGACGGCGCAGCCGACCTCACCGGAAACCGTCCACGCTCTGATCACGATCAGCACCAACGGCCATTGGCTGCTGGTGGCATTGATCGCGATCAGTGGGTTGGGTATGACGCGGCGGATGCCAAGTCGTTGGCGGGCCAATCTGTGGCTGGCGCTGAGTTGGGCCGTCGGCGTGCCGCTGATCGCGCTGCTGATCAACACGGTGGCGGCGGTCTACAGCCAACGTTACGTGGTGTATCTCTCTGTGGGGTTGGCGCTGCTCATCGGCGCGGTTACTGCGGCGCTGCCGGGGCGCTGGCGTCTGCTGGCGCTGACGATTTTCGTGGCGCTGAGTCTCGCCGGGTTTGCGGATCAACTGCCTGTCCGCACCCCATATCGAGACATCTACACGGCGCTGTCGGCGGCGGGCGCGCCGGGCGATGTCATCTATTTGAGCCGTGCAGGCGAGAATGACAATCACGCGCGCTGGCAGATGAACGCTTACCTCGCGCCGGGGTTTGAAATCATTGCGGATCACGATTTGGCCGCGGCGGAGTCGGCGCGGCGGGTGTGGTATCTGACGGGGGATTGGTTCGCAACTTCGGTGCGGGAGACGTTCGCGCAGCTTGAGGTGACTCATCCCGTCCAGCAGGTGATCGGCCAATGCGACCGCGATTGGTGCTATTTGGCTCAGCTGATGGAAGCCCCGCCGCTCGCCGATCCGCTGATTTTTGGTGGGGCCTTGCCATTTTGGGGCGTCGATGTGGACGCGGTCACGGAGGCAGCGGTGGACGTGCGCCTGTGGTGGCGCGTCGATCACGCGCCGCTGGTGGACTACGCAATTGGTCTGCAACTGCTGGCGGCGGATGGCCGTTTGGTCGCCCAAACGGACGGGCCAATCCGCCATTACGGGACGCAGATCGTCGAAACTTCGCAGATGACCCCAGGGCGCATCTACATCGATCATCGGCGGTTGGCGCTGCCCCCGGATTTGGCCGCTGGGGCATACGCGCTGGCGCTGACGGTCTACCAATGGTGGGATGGTGAAGTCTTGACGTTGGTAGATGGGTCAGAGCGGCTCAGATTGGATACACTCACCAGACCATAATCTTATGCGCGATCCAACAATGGCGCTGCACCGCTCGCCGGGGCTGGATTGGTGTTAAATGGACTGGCTGGGTTGGATTACGATTGGAATGGTGACCAACGAGGTTTGTGTTTACTCCGCAAGATCCAAGCCAACCCTTTCTATTCAGCCGCTGTTTGAGTTTTATTCGTAACCAGTCAGGAGGCAGGATGTGACTGCCGAATTTGTCGCTCGTACATCGTTTAACTCCGACCGCAGCAGTGCGTCTCGGTACATCATCTCACATCTGCGGCGGCAACCGCTGTACTTCGTGACGATGATCATTGGTGCTTTCAGCAATGCGGCGCTGGCAGCGGTGGTGCCGGCGTTGGTGGGTGCGACGTTCAACGAACTACTCGCCGATGCCTCGCTCGCGGTGATCGGCGGGTATGCCCTGCTGATCGGCATCTCGCAGATCGTGCGTGGGGCGCTCCAATTGCTGCGCAATGCCTCTGCCGAAGTCTTTGCGCAGCGGATGGAGCGCGATGTGCGCGATGAGTTGTACGCCAGCTTGCTGGGCAAAAGTATGCGCTACCACGACTCGCAGCCCGTCGGTGAGACGATGGCGCGCGTCACCAACGACGTGCGCGAAATGAACCTGATGCTCAACCCTGGGATGAATCTGATCGTGGGGTCGGGGATGTTTTTGCTTGTGCCGCTGTTGGTCGCGCCGTTTCTGTATTTCCCGCTGATCGTACCGCCGATTTTGTTCATCATCGCTTACGTGTTCGTGCAGGCGCGTTACCTGCGCAACCTTGGCCCGGTGGCGCAGGATGTGCGGCGCAATTTCGGCACCATGAACGCCGACGCTGCGGAAGCGCTCGATGGGTTGCAAGTGGTCAAGGGCAGCGCCCAGGAAGCCAGCGAGATCAGCAAGTTTAACCGCTTAGCCGATACCGTCGGCGACAGCATCACCCGCCAGGGCTATGTGGAGGCGCGCTATCTGCCGGTGCTGCTGCTCGGCCTGGTGATCGCGGGTGGGTTTGCTTACGCGGCGGGCTTCTTCCGCGCTGGGTTGATCGATGAGGGGACGGTGGTGGCGTTTGTTGGCCAACTGATCCTATTTGGCTTCCCGGTGTTCGTGTCGTCGTTCGCCTATTCGCAGGTGTCGTTGGGTTACGCCAGCACCCAACGCATCCTTGAAGTGATCAACGCCCAAACCGACCTCGATCAGAATGTCGAAGGCCATGATCAGCCGATCAAAGGGTCAGTGGTGCTGGAAAACGTCGATTTCGGCTATGACGAAGCAGCCACTGTGCTCCACGATATCTCGTTTCAGGTCGAACCGGGGCAGACAGTCGCCATTGTTGGGCAGACGGGCGCGGGCAAGACGACGATCACCAAACTGATCAACCGCACGTACGATGTCCATGCCGGGTGCGTGCTGGTCGATGGTGTGGATGTCCGCGCTTGGAACCTCGCCAAACTGCGTTCGCAGATCAGCATCATTGAGCAGGATATTTACCTGTTCAGCCGTTCGATTGCCGACAACATCCGCTTTGGCAAGCCGGACGCCACACAAGCCGAGATCGAGGCGGCGGCGCAGAAAGCGCAGGCACACGAGTTCATCCTGAGCTTCCCGGACGGGTATGACACCATTGTCGGGCAGCGCGGCGTCACGCTCAGCGGCGGGCAGCGGCAGCGGATTGCCTTGGCGCGGGCGTTCGTGACCGACCCGCCGATCCTCGTGCTGGATGACAGCACCAGCGCCATCGACAGCGCGACCGAAGACCGCATTCAGAAAGCGATCTGGGCGGCGGCTGAGGGCCGCACCACGCTCTTGATCACGCACCGCCTCTCGCAGATCCGCTGGGCGGATCAAATTGTGGTGCTGCGGCAGGGCCGGGTGGTGGCGCAGGGCAAACACGAAGATCTGCTGCAAACCTCCGAGGCGTACCGCCGCATTTTCGCGCGCTATGAAGCCGATGAGGTGACGATCAATGGTCACGTGCCGGAACATTCGCCGTCAGACTCGGTGTATGAGGGCGATGTGCGCCCTGAGTAAGCTGATGATGCCAACTCACTCGCCAAATCACATCAAGGAGCTGCTGCGATGGCAGGGTTAATGGGCGCGCTGGCCGCCGATACATATGATCGTCAGTATAAAGACAGCTATTTATTCCGGCGGTTAGGGACGTATTTCCGGCCCTATCTGCGTCAGGTGGCCCTGATCACGGTGATGGTGATCACCTTGGGGCTGCTGGGCGCGCTGATTCCGGTGCTGCTGGCAGCCGGCGTTGACGCCCTGGAAACGGAGCAGCCCGACAGTACATTGCTGCTGTTGTTTGGCGCGCTGCTGGTGGTGGCGGTGACGAATTACGGCACATTTTGGCTGCGGCGACGCCTGTCGGTGCAGCTTGTCAGCGAGATCATCAGCCAGATGCGCAAGGATGCCTTTGCGGCAGCGGTTGATCGTGATCTGGGGTTCTACGACGACAACAAATCGGGCAAGGTCGTCAGCCGCATCACCAGCGATACGCAGGAACTCTACCAGATCATTCTGATTTCACTGGATATTGTCAGCCAGCTTTTGGAGTTTGTGCTGCTGCTGATCGTGCTGTTCAGCCGTGATGTGGGCTTGACGTTGATTCTGCTGGCGATGTCGCCGATGTTGATCGCGGCGGCGTTGATCTTCCGCTACCTGGCGCGGCTGGTGACGCGGCAAGGGTCACGCGCGATGGCTGAAGTCAACGATAACATTCAGGAGAGTGTCTCTGGCATCAGCGTGGCGAAGAACTTCCGCCAGGAAGCGATGATTTACGAGGCTTTCGACCGGGTGAATCGCCAGTCGTATGGGATCAACCTGCGGCGCGGATTCGTGCTGGCGTTGGTCTTCCCGGTGCTCAATGCGCTGGGGGGCATCGCGACGGGCCTGATCTCCTACGTTGGCGCGACATTCGTCATCAGCGGGGCGATCACGGCGAGCGCATGGTTCTTGTTCATCCAGGGTGTTGACCGCTTCTGGTTCCCGTTCATCAATTTGGCGTCGTTCTGGAGCCAGCTTCAGCAGGGCCTGAGCGCTATTGAGCGGATCTTCGCACTGATCGATGCCGACAACACCGTGATTCAGACGGATGACCGCCCAACCCCAGAGCCGATGGCTGGGCAGATCACGTTCGAGCGGGTGTCGTTTGCCTACAAAGCCGGCGGGGACCCAGTTTTGCAGAACTTCAACCTCACCATCCAGCCGGGCGAGAATGTCGCGTTTGTGGGGCATACGGGCGCGGGCAAAAGCACCATCACCAAGCTGATTGCGCGCTTTTACGAATTCCAGGACGGCGCGATCACCATTGACGGGCAGGATATTCGCAGCTTCAACATGCAGGCGTACCGCAGCCGGCTGGGGATTGTGCCGCAAGCCCCGTTTTTGTTCAGCGGCACCATCATAGAGAACATCAGCTACGCCTGCCCGAACGCCACCGAAGATGAAATCAACGAGATTGCGCACAGCATCGGCGGTGGCGAGTGGCTGGAGACGCTGCCGAACGGCTTGCAGACGGACGTGGGTGAGCGCGGCGCACGCTTGAGTATGGGGCAGCGTCAGCTTGTGAGCTTGATGCGGGTGCTGGTGCAGCAACCCGCGATCTTCATCCTCGATGAAGCGACGGCCAGCATCGACCCGTTCACCGAAACGCAGATTCAAGAGGCGCTCGAAATGATTCTGGCGCGCACAACTTCGATCTTGATCGCGCATCGCCTGAGTACGGTGCGCAGTGCCGACCGGATCATCGTGCTACGCTTCGGCGAGATTATTGAGGAGGGTGATCACAGCGCGCTGATGACACAAGGCGGTCACTACGCGGAGCTGTACAACACCTACTTCCGCCACCAATCGCTGAGCTACATTGAGCATGCCCGGTCGTTGTTGACGGACTGATCACGTGGTGATCGAGGGTGGCTGTCGGCTATAATCACAGGGGGATGGTGCTTACAGCACCATCCCTGTTTGATTCGCAGGACTTGTGGACTGACTGAGATTTTGCCCGCCGCAGACAACAAACGCGCGCTTGCCGCTCATTTGCGGTCACCGCTCACAGCGCTTCTTGCTGCATTCGTCACACTCGCGCTGATTTATGCGTGGGCTACGCCGCCATTTGAAGCGTCTGACGAGTTATGGCACTTCGGGATGGTCGATCACATCGCAGCGACGGGTGAACTGCCGGTGCAAGTCCCCGGCGTGATCACCCCGTATCGGCAGGAGGGCAGCCAACCGCCGCTGTACTACCTGATCAGCGCTGTACTCATTGCGCCCATCGACCGCAGCGATCTCGATGCCCTGCGCCAGCCGAATCCCCATGCCAAAGCCGGAATCCCTGGCGCGCTGGATAACAAGAACCTCGTGCTGCACGCGACACCGCACCCACCGATAGAACGGACAGCATTAGCCGTTTACCTGCTGCGTGGGTTCAGTATTTTGCTGGGCTGCGTGACGATTGTGGCGGTCTACGGTGCGGCGCGTCAGTTGGGGCCACCGAGCCTGGCGCTGCTCGCCGCTGGGCTGACGGCTTTCAACCCGATGTTCATTTTCATCGCGGCCTCGGTCAATAATGACAACCTCGTCACCGCGCTCAACAGCCTGATCATCTGGCAAATGCTGCTGATGCTGCGCGACGGCTTCACGACCCGGCGCAGCATCTTGATCGCCGTGCTGATCGCCTTGGCGACACTCAGCAAACTGAGCGGCCTCGTCCTGGTACCCGTCGTCGCATTGGCCGCACTTTGGATCGCACGTCGAGATCGTAGCCTGCGCGGGCTGATCATATTGGGTGTACTGATGGCCGGGATCTGGGCGCTTGGGGCGGGTGGGTGGTATCTGCGCAACCTGACCTTGTACGGCGAATTGTTCGGTACCGCGACGATGGTCGCTGTGGCCGGGCCGCGCCTTGAGCCGTTCGGCCTCGCCACGCTGCTGAGTGAGTTCGAGGGCTTCCGGATCGCGTATTGGGGGTTGTTCGGCGCGGTTAACCTCATGACCGTTGAGATCTTCTACCGCATCATGGATGCGCTCACACTCCTCGCGTTGATCGGGCTGCTGGTGTATGTGTGGCGACAGCGCGCGGATCAAGCGCAGGTTGTCCGAGTCGGGCTGCTTGGCCTCACGCTGCTGATCGGCTTCGCTTCGGTGATCGCCTGGACGGCGCAAACGTATGCCTCGCAGGGGCGGCTGCTGTTTCCGTTCGTCGCCGCCACGAGTCCGCTGTTGGCGCTGGGCGTGCTCCAGTTGAGTCCGGCGCGGCAGATGGTCGCGCGCGTGGGGGTCGGGTCACTCGGCGCGTTTTCGCTGATCGTGCCGTTCGCAACGATTGCGCCGCCGTATGCACCACCGCCGCCGCGCGCCCTGCTGCCGGAGACGGCTAACCCGGTCTATGCCCGTTTCGGTGATGTTGCGCTGATCGGCTATACGATCCCAGAGCGGCGCTATGAGCCGGGGGCTATGGTGCCAGTGACTGTTTACTGGCAGGTGATCGAACGCTCCGAACGTGATTTGAGTCTTTACCTGCACGCGATCAGCGGCGGGGCGGATGAGATCGGCAAAATCGACAGTTTTCCGGGGGGCGGGCGGCTGCGTACCTCGACGTGGACGCCGGGTGCCATCTACGCCGATCACTACGCGATCCCGCTGGATTCAGACGCAACGGGCCGATCCAGGCTGCGCGTGCAAGTGGGGTGGTGGCACTTCCCCACAGAAGCACTGATCCCGGCGGTGGATGCACAGGGCGGGCCGCTGGTAGGGCAATCGCATATGAAACCTCAATGAAGGATAATCGTCCCTAAAAAGGAACGAGCATGCTGCCAGAGACGAGTATCATC
>JAADYY010000032.1 GCA_010092805.1 Chloroflexota bacterium
AAGTCTCTATCACGAACCACCCTGACTCTATTGTACAGGCAACCGCCCCGTTGCACCTACTGAATTTATTCGTTTTGCCGACTATTGATCAGCGGAATAGTCGCTGCGCTTGCGTTTGGCGGCGTACTCACCTCCGCCATCATCGCGCAGCGATCATCCCCTTCGAAAACGTGGCGCAAGGGGGGTCTATAAGATTTGTATACGAATCCGGGGTGGGGTCTGTTGCGGAGCAGAACCGAATGTTAACCGATTGAGACACGCGGCGCTGCCCCGCCGGAGGCAAAAACCGGAGTCAAAAAAGGAGGCGCGGCGGCCTCCCCGTTTGATCCCTGGCGGGGGCTGTGAAAATCGATCTGGGCGGATTGGCTCAGATGTATTCGATGCCGTCGCCGCTGCGCTGGCTGCTCGATGGGCGGCGCGGCGCGGGATCCGCCTGCGCAGCATTGGGATCGTCGATGTAATCCCACGTCTCGATGATCTCGCCATCATCGCCCAGCACGTAGCGCGGCTCGCGCTGCCGTACTTTGCGCTTCGGCTGGCCATTTTCATCGAAGTAGATGTATTCGTTCTGTGGGAGCACAGCGTCGTTTTTGGCTTTTTCGTCATCCATCTCCTGATGATAGCTGCGATTCGCTTCACCACTGCGCCATATCCGCGCGGCGGCAGGCAGAATGACGAAAATGAAGATCCAGGGGAAGGGGCCGTCAAAACGGCTCCAACCCAACAGCATGATGATGCCAAACACGATCAGCGCGATGCCGATCCAATTTGGGTTGCCGTGATACCCGCGCCGATGTTGCCCCGGCGACCACCACCAGCCCCACCACATAAGCCGTATCCTCTCACTCAATCCATAGGGTTAGCAATACTTAGCAATACCAAAGGGAAAGACACTCCCTGTATGTCAGTATACGTCAGGTGCGGGCGTGTGTTGCGGCGCGGGCCGCAATACCCACCAAAGGTTTAGGTTTGCGTCCGCCCAACCAACGATCAGAACAGCGGCAGTTGAGTCGGGCCGTCGCGTTTGATCGGGCGGGGCGGCAGCAGGTCGTGATCGCGCAGCCAATCCGCGTCGGGGCCGCCCCAACCGAACACCGCCAGATCAACCACCTCGGCATCGTTGTGCAGCGATCCTTCAGCGCGCAACCGCGCCCGCTGAAGCGCAGCGGCGGGGTTTTGCTCCGACATACTGATCCCACCCCGGCTGTTGATCACGCGCTGCCAGGGGATGGCGGCTTCGTCGGGGCCGGAGATGGCGTCGAGGGCTTCGCCGACCCAGCGCGCGCCGAGATTGTCGTAATCCGCCGGGTCAACGCCGTCCGGTGTTGGGATCATCGAGGCGATCTGGCCGTAGGTCGCCACCTGCCCCGCCGGAATCTGCCGGACGATCAGGTAAACCGTTTGATTGAAACGAATCGGGTCGGGCAGCGCGTACATACAGCGCGCACTCCTGTGAATGGTTGCAAATGTTGAGAGTGGTGTGGACGGCAGCAGTTTGCTATGCTTAATCTTTCGCTTCAGCCACCGTCGATTATGCATTGTAGCACAGCTATTCGCGCTTGCGGGCAATTTTCAGAGCAACAAACACGGAGAAACACAACGTGGAAGACAAGTTACAACAGCTTAAACAGCACCTCATGGAAGTGGAAGACCTCGAACGCACCAGTAACGTCCTGGCCTGGGATCAGGCGACGTACATGCCGCCGGGTGGCAATGCCGCCCGCGCCCGGCAGATGGCGCTGATGGATCGCCTAGCGCACGAAAAACTGACCAGTGCGCCGGTCGGCAAGCTCCTAGACGAGCTGCAACCCTACGCCGAGTCGCTGCCCTATGATGCGGACGACGCCAGCCTGATCCGTTTGGCGCGCCGCCACTTCGAGCGCGCGATCAAGGTGCCTGCGGCGTTCATCGCGCGGCAAGCCGAACATCACGCCATGCTCTATGATCTGTGGGCGCGCGCCCGCCCAGCCAATGACTTCGCGGCGGTGCAGCCCCACCTGCAAACCTCGCTGGATCTCAGCCGCCAGTACGCAGATTATTTCCCCGGCTACGCCCATATCGCCGACCCGCTCATTGACCGGAACGACGAAGGCATGCGCACCGAGACCGTGCGCGCCATCTTTGCGGACTTGCGGGCGGCGTTGATGCCGTTGGTGCAGGCGATCCAGGCGAAGGGGCCGGTCGAGACGCGCTTCCTGCGCCAGCATTACCCCGAAGCGGTGCAGTGGCAGTTCGGCAGGGCTGTGATCGAGTATTATGGCTATGACTTCGCGCGCGGGCGGCAGGATAAAACGCATCACCCGTTCATGATCAAGTTCTCCGGCGATGATGTGCGCATCACCACCCGCTTCGACGAACATGATCTGGGCGACGGGCTGTTCAGCACGCTGCATGAGGCCGGGCACGCGCTGTATGAGCAGAACATGCCCCCGCATTTTGAAGGCTTGCCGCTGAACACGGGCACCTCGGCGGGCATCCACGAGAGCCAATCACGGCTGTGGGAGAATATCGTGGGGCGCAGCCGGGGATTCTGGGATTTCTTCTACCCGAATCTGCAAGCATACTTCCCGGATCAACTCAACGGCGTCCCGATGGAGGCGTTCTATGCCGCGATCAACGAAGTGAAACCGTCGCTCATCCGCGTGGACGCCGACGAGGTGACCTACAACCTGCACGTGATGCTGCGTTTTGACCTGGAACTGCAACTGCTGGAAGGCACGCTGGAAATCAAGGATCTGCCGGAGGCGTGGAACGCCCGCTACGAGTCTGATCTGGGCGTGACGCCGCCCGACGACCGCGACGGGGTGCTGCAAGATGTTCACTGGTACACAGAGACCGTCGGCGGCAATTTCCAGGGGTATACGTTGGGGAATCTGTTCAGCGCGCAGTTTTACGAGGCAGCGCTGGCGACGTACCCAGAGATCCCCGGCGAGATCGCGGTGGGCAAATTCGGGCTGCTGCGCTATTGGCTCACCAACAACATCTACCGGCACGGCAGCAAATTCACCGCCGACGAACTCGTCCAGCGCGTGACGGGGGGGCCGTTGCGGGTGGCCCCGCTCGTCAATTATCTGCGCGAGAAGTACAGCGCGCTCTACGATCTCGATCTGAACTGATCAGGGCGCAAGTGGGGGTGAGGCCGCTCACCCCCATCACGGCTGATCGCTAGTTTTCGCGCAGATCGGTGAGCACACGAATCCGCGAGTCGGGGATTTGCAGGCCGTAATCGCTCATCCAGAATGACCGCAGCTTATTGGCCGTCTTGCCGGTGTGGATGGTGTCGTCGATGAAGATGGCCGTTTTGCAGTAGCGGTGCTGCATGGCGCACGCGGTTTTCATGCACGTCCACTGCCCGTAGATGCAGTTGCTTTTTGTCTGTACCTGCACCGACGGCGAATCGCCGAGCGTGATTTCGTAGCCCATCTGCTCGTTTTCTTCGTCGAGCATCCACTCCGGCACCAGCAGCGAGAGCTTGACTTTCGGGTTCTGCTTGTAGACATCCACGAAGTGCTGATAGGCGATCATCGGTGTGTAGGCGATGATGCACGGCAGCGCATGGTTGTCGTTGGCATAGCAGTTTTCGATCAATGTGCGGAACTGCCCTTGCCAGCGCGACGATCCGGCCCGGCTCACCTGCGCGAGTTTTGTCCCGGTGATGCTAACGTCGTCTGGCAGCGCAGTGATATAGGCTTGCAACAGGGCGCGCAGGTCGTCCACTTGATACGGTGTGCTGAACAACTGCGTCACCGCCTCCAGGTACTGCCGCTGCGGTTCGCCGGTGCCAGCCAGCGCCTTGACGAGCAAGTAAACAACCTCGTGCGGGTAGCCATGCACCAGCGAAAACAGTTCTGATTTGCCCAGCCGTGCGCCGCGATAGCTGAGGGCGTAGCGCACGTCTTCCGGCAGCAGCGTCTGATAGAATTCGTTGATTGAAGTTTGTTGGCGCGCCGGGGCACTGCCGCCGAAGAATCGTTCCAGTTTGAGAAAGCTCATCGCAACGTCCACCTCACACGGTTTTACAAATACAGTTTGGGATCACGCCTCTACTGTACGAAAAAGATGTGTCACTTGTCATGCGACGATGATCATTACTTGGGGTGGCGAATGTCATGTATGCCACCCCGCCGCATACAAATTCACCCGCCGCCAGTGAGATAGCCGGCGCGCGCCAACTGCACAGTGCGCGAATCGCGCTTTGATAGCCGCATAAATCGCTCGTAAAATAATGTTATGTTGACAACAATTCTGACGACGAAACTGTATATCCCGCCGCCACGACCAGGGATGGTTCCCCGGCATCATCTGATCGAGCAGCTCAATGCAGGGCGGCACGGGAAGCTGACGCTGATCTCGGCCCCAGCGGGCTTCGGCAAAACCACGCTGCTCAGCGAATGGATCGCAGGGGGCGACCTGCCGGCGGCATGGCTGTCGCTGGATGCAGGCGACAGCGACTTGGCGCACTTCCTCACCTATCTGGTGGCAGCGCTGCGGACGCTTGCCCCTCAGGTCGGGGAAGGCGTCGCTGCGGGCCTGCAATCACCGCAGCCGCCGCCCCCCGAAACGCTGCTGACCAGCCTGCTCAATGACATTGCCGCCAGCCCGGACGATTTTCTGCTCGTCCTCGATGATTACCATGTGCTTGACTCCGCCCCGGTGGATGAGGCGCTCACCTTTCTGCTTGAGTATTTGCCGCCGCAGTTGCACCTGGTCAT
>JAADYY010000227.1 GCA_010092805.1 Chloroflexota bacterium
AGCGAAAACGTGACCCAGCCGATCATTCGTTACGGCGGATTCATCACGGGTATGAGCGTCTTTTTGAACGATTGGTTCGGCTTGCGGCGCGCCATCCGCCGCACGCAGCGGAGTTATGACGATGAATAACCCAGAGATGCAGTACCCAGAGATGAACGACAGCGCCGCGCCCGAACGCGCTGCAGTCAACGAACCGCCCGTTGAGCGACCCGCTGCAACCGCGAGGGTACGCGCGGCGGGCGGCGGCTTTCAGTGGCACGATGCAGCGCTCGCCAGTGGCATTGTCTGGGGGCTGATCATCGGCGGGCTGTTTGCGTTCTTCTCAACGCGCTCCACCGGGCGCTTGTTCCGCAACCAACTGCGCGAGTCGGTGAGCACAGCGGGCGAGGAACTGGCGGCCCGCGTTGAAGCTGCGGTGCCCGCCGACCCGGTGGCGGAGAGCATGGCGGAAGGCAAAGCCGCCGCCCGCCGCCGCCGCGCCGAACTCAGCATAGACGACCGCAGCCGGGACGATCAAGCCCCAGCGCGCTGAGACCCATCCAGCATCTGCCAGGCTGCCGGGAGTGCCGCCAACACATCGCTGGCGATCACGCTGCGGTCGCTGCCCAAACGCCGCGCGGCAATCGCGCCAGCCAACCCATGCAGGTAACCGCCGGCAATCGCCGCCGCGTATGGTTTCAGTCCTTGCGCCACCAACCCTGTGATCACCCCGGCCAGGACATCGCCGGTGCCCGCTGTCGCCAGCGCGGAGGTCTTGAACGGCAGCACCGCGATCTCGCCGTCGGGGTCTGCGATCAGCGTGTGCGCGCCCTTCAACACAAGGATCACGCGCCACTCAGCGGCTTTCTCGGCGGCATAGCGCCACCGCTCCGCTTGGATCGCGGCAGTTTCGACGCCAGCCAGCCGCGCCATCTCGCCGGGGTGCGGTGTGAGGATCGTCTGTTCTGGCAGCCGCGCCGCCCAATCTGTGATCTCGCCCAGCAGATTCAACCCATCCGCATCGATCACCAACGGTGGCAGCGCCGCGCTGGATGCGCCACCGTCCGTTGATTCGTTGGCGGTGGCAGCCGTCGCAAAGCCGATCCCGCGTTTCTGCGGCGGTTTGGTGACCGTCTGCCGCGACTCCAGCAGCGCGCTGAGCAAGTCGCGGGTGGTTTTCTCGCGGCCCCAACCCGGCCCCAGCAGCAGCGCGTCGGTGTCGGCGGCTTCACGCAGCAGCAGCGGTGCCGCAGCGCTTGAGAGTGCGCCCATATCGTGCGCGAGTGGCAGCCAGGTGGTTTCGAGGCTGTGCGCCGCCAGCGCATCGATCACTGGGCCGGGTGTGCCAACCGTCACCAGACCCGCGCCGCTGCGGTAAGCCGCAATTGCCGCGAGGCCGGGCGCGCCCGTGTAGTTCACCGAGCCACCGATGATCAGCGCGGTGCCGAACGTCCCTTTGTGCCCGTCCGCCGGACGATCCGGCAGCAGATCGCGTGCGGCCTCCGCGTCGATCAAGCTGTGTTTGGCGTTCTGCAGGCCGTCGATGCTCGGCGGCACGCCCAGCGGCGCGACAGTCAACTGACCCACATACCCCGCGCCGGGAAAGCTCAGCAAGCCGCGCTTCGGCGCAATAAACGTGATCGTTTCGTCGGCCATCATGGCATTTTTGTCCAGCGCGCCGCTGTCACTGTCGATTCCGCTGGGGCAGTCAGCGGCGATCACATAAGGCCGCGACGCCGCTTGTTTCATCGTTGGGTCAGCGGGGTTGATCGGGCGCTCATCGTCGCTGACAGCGCTTTCATGAATCGCCTGATGCACACTGCGCATCAGTTTGCTGGCGTCATCCCGCAGCGGCAGTTCGATGCCGATGCCGAACAGCGCATCCACCACGATCTGCGCACTGGCGACCATGTTGATCAGAACCCGGTAACGCTGATCATCGTCGGCGTTGGCGACAAACAACCCGGCGGCGCGCACGGGTGCAAATAGTTCGTCGTCTTCCGCGCGCGGCTTGAGCAAATAGAGCCGGATAAGCGCGTTGGTCTCCGCTGCCAGCATACGCGCGGTCACCAGGCCGTCGCCGCCGTTGTTGCCCGGCCCAACCAGGATCGTCACACGCGCATCCGCCGGGTCAGGGAGTGCCGCGATAAGTTGAATCACGCGGTCGGCGATGGCGCGCCCAGCGCGCTGGAACAGCTCGGCATAGGTGAGGCCGCCCGCGTCGGCAGCCGCTTCAATCGCCCGCATTTCCTCAGTGGAGACAATTTTGATCACGACAGACTCTCCGGGGTGATGGCTCGATCAAGAATCAACGGCGCGATTATACCAAGCCGGGGGATAAAAAAATCCAGAAGCCGCTGACTTCTGGATTTTTTGATAGCTCTTTGTTGGATGCGCCAGGGCGATCCAGGGTTGGGGTTAGCGGTCGCGATCCACGACTTGGTAAGCCAGCGCGATTAGCTCGTCTTTTGCCGCCGATTCGGGCAGCACATCAAGCGCGTCAATCGCCATCTCGACAAGTTGGCGCGCCTGCGCCCGGCCCGTATCAATCGCATCGCCTTGCAGCAGCTTCTGCTTGATGGCGACCATCGGGTCGCTGCTTCCGGCGTTGTCGGGGGTATTCCCAGCGGTGTAGGCAACCGCGATCCCGCGCCCTTGCTCCACATCAATGCCGGATGTTTTGCCCAGCTGCTCTGCATCCCCGATCAGGTCGAGAATGTCATCGATGATCTGGAAAGCCAACCCAACATTATAGCCGTACTGACCGAACGCTTCCGCAACCGGGTCGGTGGCACCAGCCAGACGGCTGCCCAGCATCGCCGCCGAACGGAAGAGCGCAGCCGTCTTCAACCCGATGATCTCGAAGTAGATCTCACGGCTGAGGTTGTTGTCCTTCACAGCGGCAGCTTGCAGCGTTTCGCCCTCAACGAGTGCGGTCGTGCCTGCCGCCAAAATGGTGTTCATCTCGCTGCCGTACGGTGCCATCAGTTCGTAAACTTGCGTGAACAGATAATCCCCCGTCAGCAGCGCGAACGTCCGCCCCCAGATCGCGTTCACCGAAGGGCGACCACGCCGCATCACCCCGTGATCGTTGATGTCATCGTGTACCACACTCGCAGTGTGGACAAGTTCAACGGCAGCAGCGACCGGCAGCACCGCATCGAAATTCGTACCACCCAGCGCAGCATAGCTCAGCAGCATCATGCGCGGGCGCACACGCTTGCCCCCTGCCCCAAGAATGTGACGGCTGGCATCCCGGAGCACCGTTACTTTGCTGTCGACGGCGTCGTACATCGTGGTATCGACCGCCTTCAGCGCTTCATCGATTGTTTGAGCGAGTTGTTGTGTATCCGCCTGGGACATCGGCTCAGCGATTAGCTGAGTGCGTTCCTGGATGACCATCGGCTCAGTCCTATTCTGTGAACAAATTTGAGCAGCAGCAAGGTTTGTGACGTTCAGAACTAATTAAATATTCTGAAGCTATCCTATCCAAAAATGCGCTTGGAGTCAACAAAAAATGCTGCTTGCACTGTGAGTAATAGATTAAGCTTGGGGGAGGTAGCTTGGGAAGTCCCGCAGATCCGGCCCAATTTCGACGCGCGGCAGCGCAAACGAGAAGGTGCTGCCCTGCCCGGCTTCACTTTCCACCTTGATGGTGACTTGATGACGGTCGAGAATCACCCGCACAATCGACAAGCCGACCCCTGTGCCGCTGTAGCGCCGCGTTGAGGAACTGTCCACTTGGTAGAACGCCTCGAAAATCTTGTCGAATTGATCCTTGGGAATACCAATCCCCGTATCTTGCACCCCAACGATCACTTCCTGCGCTTGCGGCTTTGCAAACACGACCACCTCGCCCTCACTGAACTTGAGGGCGTTTTCGATCAATAGCTGCATCACGGTGCCCAACGCCTGCTTATCGCCCAGCACCAGCGGCAGTTCGTCTGGGATTTCGAGCCGCACCCGGTCGAGATGATCTTTGTGTTCCCAACTCCGGCGCAGATGCCGCAGTGCCTGATCAATAGACTCGCGGATGAACACCGGCCCCAATGTAATCTCCATGCTTTGGGCAAGCAGCGAAATGTTCGTGATGATCATCTCTAGCCGCGCGGTGGCGTTGACCGCGTATTCGACGAGTTTGTTGCTGGGAATCTCTTCTGCCAACAGGTGCACAGCCGATTTCATGTGCAGCAGCGGTGTGCGGAATTCGTGCGACACGTTGCGCACAATGGCGGTCTTCAACAAGTTCACTTCATCGGTGGAGCGTTTCTGCGCCTCAAGCTGGCTTTTGAGGCGCTGCATCTCATCGAACTGCGCCTGACAGTCGCGGTAGGTCGAGCGCTGTTGATAGCGAAGCTGCAAGGTGGTCTGCAGGGCCGCTCGCAGAATCGTCGGGTCGCTGTGCAGCACCAAATCAGCCGGAAGATCGCTGGAAGGCGTAAGACGCGCGAACTCCTCCGTTGGCACCACATACACCAACAGCGGACGATTGGCCAGTGCGCCGTCGCTGAGTGTGCGGAACACCTGCTGATAGCTCCCGTTTGGCGTCGCAGCGCTGTAAGTGGCGATCACGACATCAGGGCGCAGACGCTCGACAAGATCGCGCACATCGGCCAGGGGCAGCGTCGCTTCATTCGGAAACATCAGGCAGCCCAACCCCCGGCTGAGCGGCTCCATCCAGGCAGCTTCCTGCGCCGACGCCAACAGCACTAAGCGAATCGGTGTGCTGGAGAATGCGAATTGCATGGTGCCATTGCGCATAAGCATCAGGTTGGTACTTTCGGGGCTAGTTTCGGTTTGCAAGGCGTCGGTCCCTTTGTCGTTACAGATTCCGCTATGGATCACTCGTCGTCGCTGGTTCCCAGCGCTTCCCAGAACACATCGAGGCCGGGGCGTTCGGCGTTACACTTTGGGCAGCCCACAAACGCATCCTCAATGGGGATGTGGTGCCGCAGGCAGCTCGCCTGAATATCCAGCGTGCGGCCCAACCCCAACGCAATCGGCTTCACAGTAAGTTTCAGGCTCAGGTTCGGGCTTGCGTTCGCGTTCAGAATATCCGGCACAGCACAGCGCCCGCAATACTGTGGACGCCAGGGCAGCGACTCCAGGTTGGATTTGATCAGGCGGCATTCCTGGATATTACGCCCGCGATTGTAGTCCTCGTAATAGTGACGGCATTCTTTGCCAGCCGGTGTCCGCACGGTTGCGCCTTATCAATTCCTATGCTTTCAGATCACCTAAAATATAGTAACACATCAACTGGAACCCTCAGCCAATGGTTTAAGTTTTGTCATTTTTCAGCCAGCGCACCGCCACATCGGCCAGCGTCGCCAGCGGGCCAGAATACACCGTGCTTTCCGGCAGTGCGTTGATAAAGTTGGGGCCGTAGCGCTTCGTGAGCACCCGGCCATCCAGAATCACAACCACCCCGCGATCCGTGCTGGATCGAATCAGCCGCCCGAACCCCTGCCGAAACCGCAGGATCGCGTCCGGGAGCGTGTAATCCTGAAACGAGTCCGGGTAGGTCTCTGAGCGCGCCGCAAACACCGGATCGGTCGGTGTGGCAAACGGCAGCCGCACGATCACCAGCCCACTCAGCGACTCGCCGGGGATGACGATGCCCTCCCAGAAGCTGCGTGTACCCAGCAGCACAGCTTTCTCATCCGCCTTGAAACCTTCGAGCAGCGCCTGACGACTGCTGCCATCACTTTGATCGTAGACGCTGATATTCCCCAGCGCAAGCCGGGGCGTGATCGCCTGCGCCGTTTGCCGCAGGTGGCTGAAGCTGGTGAACAACCCCAGCACGCGACCGTTGAGCGCGGCGGCCAATTCGATAAATGCGCGCTCGACGGCTTGCTGATAGCGGTTGCGATCATTCGGGTCGGGCAGATCATCCGGCGTGAAGATCAGTGTCGAGTCGCGGTAGTTGAACGGCGACCCGACATCGACCGCCTGCACCTGATCGGCGTGCAACCGCTCCTTGATGAAGTCGAAGCTGCCGTTGATCTGGAGGGTGGCACTGGTCAGCGCGACGCTCTCTTTCGCCTGCCACAGATGCGCTTCGGCCAGCGGCCCAATGTGCAGCGGCGCGCTGTGGATGGTCAACTGGCTCCAGTTGGTGTTGACGCTCAGCCAGTAGATCGTATTCGGCTCCGGCGCGAGGATGAACCCCGCCAACTGCCGCCGGATGGTGTCGAGGTGCCGCGCGGCGGTCGCAGCGCCGTTGATCAGATCATCGTAGCCGGAGATCTGGTAGCTCTCCAGCCGCTTGAGCGCTTTGGTGACCTTGGTCATCGCTTGGCCCACCACCTCGAAGAACTCTTGCAGCGTGGCCCAGACGGTTTGCAACTGCGCGAAGCTCGATTTACTGCGCGTCTGCGCATGGATGCGGACTTGCGCCTGATAGTCGGTGCGCGAGACGTTCAACTCCGCCAGCAGCCCCTGAAGCGCCTTGAACAAGCTGGCGACATGCACCCCCATCGCGTGAGTGGCCTCGCCGATCATGCTAATGTAGGCGTCGAGCCGCTGCACATCTTTATCTGGCGCTTTCAGGCGCACGCTGCGCAGCAGTTCACCCAGCAACCCGCGCTCCGGCCCGCCCAGATCATTGAGGCGGCGGCGCAGCGTGGTTTCATCCAGGCGGAAACTCAAACTGCTGGTGAGCGCAGCTTCCAGGTGATGGGCTTCATCAACGATCAGGTAGCGATAATCGGGCAGCACCTGGCTGTCCGCCGCCGCGTCGGTGAGCAGCAGCGCATGATTCACGACCAGCAGATGCGCCGCGTCAGCCGCTTTGCGCGCCTTATAAAAGGGGCACGCCCCGCCCATCGCGTTGTGGCAGCGTTCGAGGGTGCATTCTTCATCTTCGCTGCTGAGCCGCTGCCACACGACGTTTTCTTCCGACCCGCGCAGCGAGATCTCGCTCTTGTCGCCGCTGCTGCTCTCCAGCAGCCATACCATGATCTTCGCCAGTGTGCGCAGTTCATCGACGTTGCTGGGGCGCTGCCGGCGCGCCGTCTCTAACCGACGCGGGCACAAATAATTCGCACGCCCTTTCATCACCGCCACGACAGCCTCGCTGTAAGGTTGATCGAGGGCGGCTTGCAGCGCCGGGATATCCTTCTGGATAAGCTGATCCTGCAAATTGAGGGTGTACGTCGAGACGACGACGCGCTCATGGTTTTTCAGCGCCCACAGCAGCGCCGTCGTCAGGTAGGCCAGCGATTTGCCCGTGCCCGTCCCCGCCTCAATCATCACGTGTTGCGCTGTGTTGAAGCCCTGCGCGATGCCCTGCGCCATCTCAAGCTGCTGTGGGCGCGGTTCGTAGTCGGGCTGCTTCTGTTTGAGCGCGCCGTCGTCGCCGAAAACCGCCGTGAAATCTTCCGGCGTGAGCTGCGTCCGCGTGAGGTTGGGTACCAGTGGCGGTCGATCCGTCGGTGGGCTGGCAAACAGATCGTGCAGCGCAGGCGCGGCGACAGTCACCTGCCGATCTGGGTGTTCGCGCCAGGCCGCCTCGAACACGGGCTTGGCATCCCAGGCCAGATCGCGCGCCATCTCAGCAATCTCATGCAGTGTCGCGTACGGGAGCGCGAGCGCCTTCTGCCACAGCATCCAGTAGATCGACGCAGTAGCGCGCGCATCGTACAGCGCCCGGTGCGCCGACTCAATATTGATCCCAATTTGCTGGGTGAGGCTGGTGAGGTTGTAACGCGGCGCTTGTGGCAGCAGCACCGACGCCAAATCGTAAGTATCGATGCGCAGGTTGTTGGTCAGCGCGCCGTAGCGACCCAGAAAATGCGCATCAAAGGTGATGTTGTGCGCCATCCATGGACGGTCGCCCACGAATTCCAGCAACTGCGGCAGCACCTGCCGGATGAGCGGCGCGCCAACGACATCATCCGAGCGGATGCCCGTGAGCTGCGCCACTATGTCAGGAATGGGCCGCTGCGGATCGACGAGGGTGGAGAACTCTTCGAGGACGGTTTCCCCGGCGAAGCGCACCGCGCCGATTTCGATGATCTCGTCGTCCGTGAAGCTGAGGCCGGTTGTTTCGAGATCAATGGCGACAAGTTCGCCATGCATAAAGGACTACTCCGTTGGCAAGCCGAATAACACACGGCTCTCTATACTGTTACGAAGTATAGCACAAATAACGCACCCCTGTGATGACACGGGGGTGCGGGATCAGATAGGGGATAGTCCGTTTGCGGTGACGGTGATCGTTGCGCTTGTTATTCGCCCGGCGGTGGCTCCAGAGTGACTTCAGGCGTGATCTCTGGCGTGGCTTCGGCGGCAGCAGCAGCGGCAGCAGCCTCAGCAGCCTCGACCGCGACTTCATCATACGTCGTTTGCAGTGACGCACGAATATCCGGCAGGTCGCCAAACGCCAGCCCAGTCAGCCCGTTATCCAGCAGCAGGCCGTAGTTGGCATCGCTCATGGCGTACCACAGCAGCGATTGCAGTTCTGGGCGTGTCAGCGCTGCACGGCTGACATGCAGCAGCAGCGGTTGGCTGAGCGGGTAGCTGCCATCGGCAATTGTCGTTTCATCGGGGGCCACGCACCCCGCGCCACTATCCACCGCGACGGGCAGCGGGCTGGCTTGCCCATCGCGCACCACCGCCTGATACTCCGGCCAGCTCATGAACGTCGCCGCGCCTTCCACATTGTTGACTGCCGCAGCACGGAACAGCGGATCGGCGTTGACTTCCCCGTCGATGCGGTAAGGATCGTTCGCGCCAGCAACTTGCAGCATCAGGATGTTGCCGAACAAGTCGCCGGGGTCGGGCACGAACAACGTCATCGGCGCATCCGGGAATTCTGGGTTGACCTGATTCCAACGCGTGATCGTTTCGACAGAGCGGGCACTCCACACCGTCGCAAGTTGCTCAGCGGTCAGGCAGGTGAGGTAGTCGCTGGCTGCATTGGCGAGCACCACCGTCGCTTGCCGACCGAGTTCGATGGTCTGTGGCGTGATGTTGTTGGCCGCGCAGTTGTCGGCAGCCTCACCCGCGAGCGGCTCGAAGGTGACCAGCACATCGAGTTCGCCATTGCAGAAGCGCCGCACACCCGCAGGCTGCCCCTCAATCGTCACATTGGTGATGATGCTGGGGTATGCTGTGGTGAAGGCCCCGGTGAGCGTGTCGATATAATCGGCCCCGGTTGATGCACCGCCGACGCTGATTTGCCCGAACAGGTTATCCGGGATCGAGAAGGCAATGACCTCTAAACTGAACTGTCGGCCCGTTGTCCGGTCAGCCAGGATCATCTGGTTGGCGGCGGTGATCGTTTCGGTGAGCGCGAAGAAGCCTTGCCCCGCGACCAGCGGCGCGGCCTCGGCGCTGGTGCTGAAGCTGAGCGCCTCAGCAAGGCCAGCGTGATTGTCGAGCGCTGCCGCGTTGACGTAGAGCAGCAGCCGCTGCCCGGCGTCGTACAGCCGCGCTTCGATGGATTCGGCGGTTGGCAGCACACAGCCCGCCGTCCCCGCGTCGAATTCGAGAATGCGGAGCGTGTCGCCAG
>JAADYY010000228.1 GCA_010092805.1 Chloroflexota bacterium
TATCAGCACAACCGTATAAAACGCGATCCCGATCATCGATGCCACCAGGATCGCAGCCCAGGCGCGTGCGAAATCAAACCCCGCCGCCTCTTGCGTGATGAACACGCCCAACGTCGCACGCGGGCCGCCGAAAAACTCGGCCACAATCGCACCAATCACACTCAATGAGCTGGCGACACGCAGCGCCGAAAAAATATACGGCAGCGTATTGGGCACCCGCAGCGATAGCAGGATTTTCATGGGTCGCGCCGCGTAGGATCGCATCAACTCAAGCTGCTGCGGATCGACCAGAGTCAGGCCACGCACTGTGTTGATCATCACCGGGAAGAAAACGATGATCGCGACAATCGCCATTTTCGACGCCGGATTGGTGATCCCGAACCAGTTATTCATAATCGGGGCAAAGGCGATGATGGGCACCGAATTGGCGGCAATCGCAAACGGCATCAGCGCCTCGCTGACGATTGTCCAGCGCGCCGTGACCAACGCGATCAGAATGCCAGCCGCCGATCCGATCAGGAAGCCGCCGACCGCTTCACCCAGTGTCGCAAGGCCCGACTCAAACAGCAGTGACCCCGACTCAGGATCGAACAGCAGCGCTACCTCACCTGCAAACTCGCCGAGAATCGCGGTCGGCCTCGGTAGCAGGAACTGCTCGATCTGGAAGACGATCACCAACAGTTCCCAGATTCCCAAGACAGCCACCGCAACGAGGATCGTCGGCGCATAGTGCCTCAACACCCGACCGATACGCCCGCCGCTCCCCGGCGCGCTTTGCGCGGCGTTGTTCGTCACCGCAGCGCTCATGGGGCCACCTCATGCGCATCACGCAGCAGCGCACGGACTGCCTGCACTTTGGCATGGAACGGTTCGGTATCGCGGGTTTCGAACACACGCGGATATGCGACATCATTCTCAACGATTCCGGTGATGCGCCCCGGTCGCGGCGACATGATCACGATGCGGCTCGACAAGAAGACGGCTTCCGGGATGCTGTGCGTCACGAAGACGATGGTAATGCCCGTGTCTTCCCAGATGCGCAGCAATTCCATATTCATCCGCTCGCGGGTGAATTCATCCAGCGCGCCAAACGGCTCATCCATCAGCAGCAGCGATGGCTCGAACACCAGCGCCCGCGCAATTGCGACCCGCTGCTGCATCCCGCCAGAAAGCTGCCAGGGATAGTGCCGCGCAAACTGCCCCAGTTCGACCAGTTCGAGCATCTGCTGGGCGCGTGAACGCCGCTCCGCACGTGGGTAGCGCATAATCTCCAGCGGCAGCTGCACATTCTTGATCACACTGCGCCATTCGTAGAGCGTGGCCGCTTGAAACACCATCCCATAATCACGATCTTGGCGCGCTTGACGAGGATCCTTGCCATTGATTTCCAGATCGCCGCTGGTGACATCGATTAAGTCAGCGATCAGGCGCAGTAGGGTCGATTTGCCGCAGCCGGATGGGCCGATCAGCGAGATAAACTCCCCCGGCTGCACATCCAGATGAATCTCATTCAGCGCGACGACTTCGTTGTCGGTGCCGGGGTTGTAGATTTTGTTCAGGCCGCGCGCCGCAATCACGGGCGCTTGTACAGCGTCAATCATGGCGTTCCACTTGATTATTTGATGTACTCAGGCGCGGCGAAGATGTCTGCGCAGCGCATAATGTTCGATCAGGCTGACGATCACGAAGAAGACGATCCCCACCGCCGCCGCCGAGATGATCGCGGCCCACAATTTCGGCGTCGAAATCGCGCTGTAATCCGAGCTGAAGTTAAGGATCGCGCGGCCCAACCCTTCGCTGATCCCCGACGGCAATTCACCGATGATGGCACCAACGACACTCGCCGTCGCCGAGACCTTCAGCGCCGTAAAGATGTAAGGCAGCGCCGCCGGAAACCGCAGCATCCATAGAATCTGCCAGCGATTCGCGGCGTATGAGCGGACGAGTTCTACCGCAGTCGGTTGCGGCGAGAGCAGCCCGCGCAGTGTGTTGATCGTCACCGGGAAAAATGTGATATACGCCGCAATCACCGCGACCGAGAGCGGGCTGCCTCCCAGCCAGATCACCACCATCGGCGCAATCGCCAGGATGGGCACGGTCTGTGAGGCAACGACATACGGCAGCAGCGAACGTTCCAGCAGCGCCGAATGCGCGAACAGCGTCCCCAGCAGCAGCCCCAACCCAGAACCCAGCAGGAAGCCGAGCAGCGCCTCGCTCCATGTGAACAGCGCCGCATCCCCCAGAATCCGCGCCAGCAGCAGCGGCCCGTTGCGGCGGGCAGGCTGCAAGAATGCTTCGGTGATCACTTGTAGGTGCGGCAGATTGAGATCGTTGAAGATCTTCAAGTCGAGCACGAGCAGTTCACGGGGTGCCGCCAGAAACCGTTCATCGGCAAATTCGCCCGCCACCGCCGCGACATTTGCATCGGGCAGATCGGCGATACTCGGCCAGCGCGCGACATCATCTGCGCGGACGGCGACCGTCAAGCGACCCGGCATATCCGGCGTGATGGGCAGTGACAGAATCGTCTGCTCACGGGCGATGTCATCCAGCCAGCGCAGTTCCGGGTAGCGGTTCTCCTCCAGCGGATCGTCCGGGTCCGGCGGGTGCGGCAGCATGACATCCCGCACATCCCGCTGATCGATGAATAGTGCATCAACCTCACCCGCTGTCAATGCTGCCAGCGAAGCGTCCAGTGTTGGATAGGTCGTGTACGCCCAACCCGGCTGCGCGATGGTAACCCGGTAGTTGAGGCTGTCGGCGATGATCTTGGCCGTCTCCCAGATCACGAGAATCGAGGAGAGCACCACCACAAAGCCGATCACGCGCGTGACGCGGCCCGGCGCAAATGGCAGCACAATCAGCAACGCGACAATCCCAACCAGCAGCAGCGGCAGCGTCGGGTCGGCGTCGCGTGTCGGGACGATCAGCAGCAGTGTATTTAGGCCGATCAACGCAGCGAACAGAACATAACGGCTCCAGCGTGCGCCGATCCCCAGCCCGCTCACGCCTGCCACGATCAGCGCGCCAATACTCAGCCCCCAAATCAGCACGCCGATTTGCATCGCGCTCAAGAGCACGCTCGCTGAAAGGCTGGCTTGGCCGCGACTGCTGGCCCAGCTTTGCGCGAACTGGCCCAGCAGGGACTCTGGTGACTCTTCCTCAGACTGATCCGCCATCCACAGCGCCAGTTCGCCCAGCGTCGAGTCGAGCAGCAGCGGCGCTTCGTGATCAAGGGTGGCAAAGGTGATCGTCGCCCACAACGCGATGCCAGCGGCCAGCAGCGCCAGCACGATCAACAGCAGTGTGCCCCACCGATCCGCCGACAGCCAGCGCTGCCCACCAGATGATTGTCCAGCGATAGCGGGCTGTGCGATGGCGTTCGGCGATTGCCCTGTGCTTTGCGAAGGAATTTCCATAAATGTCTGCGTTAGAACCTCGGCTGCCGCTCAGCCGCGCACATCGCCGAGCGCAGCCGCTATGATCTCACAAGCGGCGTTGATGTCCTCTGCGGTTGTGTTGAGGTGCGGCGAAATCCGCACGACATTTCCATACAAACCGCCCTTCCCCAGCAGCAGTCCGCGTGACTTGGCTGCATTCAAGAAAGCATTGGTGCGCGCTGCATCAGGATCGTTGGTTTCCGGGTGCACAAATTCGAGCGCCTGCATCAGCCCCATGCCGCGCACCTCGCCGATGAACGGGAACTCGGCTTGCAGCTCTTCAAGCTTGCTGCGCAGATGCGCGCCCTGCACCGCCGCATTGCCCTTCAGATCGTGCTTCTCGATGTATTCGATGGTCGCCAACGCCGTCGCCATAGTCACGGGGTTGCCGCCGAACGTCGCGAACGTCAGCCCTTTGACAGCATCGGCGATCTCCGGGGTGGTGATGGTGCAGCCAATCGGCGACCCGTTCGCCATGCCTTTGGCAAAGGTCATGATGTCCGGCTCGACGCCCCAATGCTCGATGCCGAACCACTTGTCGCCCGTGCGGCCCCAACCCGTCTGCACTTCGTCGGCAATGAACACGCCGCCCGCCGCGCGGACGATGGGCGCGACCCGCTGGAAGTAATCTGCTGGCGGGACGATAAAGCCACCCACGCCCTGGATCGGTTCGGCCATGAACGCCGCGATCTTGCCGTCGGTGACCGTCGCCAGCGTCTCTTCCAAATCCTGAACACACAGATCGACAACTTGCTCCGGCGTCAGCCCGGCAGGCGCGCGGAAGGTGTATGGATTGCGCACATGGCGGATGTACGGATCAATGACGCCGCCGAGCCGCCATGCCCCATGCGCTGTCAGGCTCATCGCGGTCATCGAGCGCCCGGAATAAGCGTGACGCAGCGTAATCACCGTCGGGTTGCCGGTGTACATGCGCGCCGCCATGATGGCGGTCTCGTTGGCTTCGGTGCCGGTGCTGGTGAAGTAGCATTTTTGCAAGCGTCCAGGGGCCAGTTCAGCGACCTTTTCCGCCACCTGCACCATGATCTCGTTGATGTAAATGGTGGAGGTATGTTGAACTTTCTTCAACTGTTCGATGGTGCGCTCGGTGACTTCCGCGTTGCAATGCCCCACCGAGACCGTCAGCACACCGCCGAAGAAATCCAGGTAGCGGTTGCCTTCGATGTCCCACACGTATTGATCTTGCGCGCGATCCACAACCACTGGTGCATCGCCATGATAAGGCACCGCCGCCGGAAACATCACGGCCTGGTAGCGCTCCAGAATTGTATCGGCTGCCGACATTCGACGCTCCGCTGTAGAATTGGGTAAATATTATGGGCATTTTAACAGAATCGCACGCTTTCACAAGGCGTTTGCCAACCCAATATAACATCGACTGCGCAGATCGTAATTGGCGCTTGCGCATAAATCCACCGACGAATTTTTTGCCAACATTCACAGACTCAGCCCAGATCAACAGTTGGGCCGTCGATCCGGGCTGGCACGAATATCAACTCGTGTTATATATTGTCAACAAATTGCAATTCCAGGCGATCAGTGAAATACTTTTACCTTACTGCATAACGAAAGGTGTTTGATCACGATGACAAGCATAGTGCGCGGTGCCCTCATCCAGGCGACCTGGACGGGCGACAAAGAATCGATGATTGAAAAGCACATCAATTATGCAAAACAGGCCGCCGATCAAGGCGCGCAGGTGATGTGCTTTCAGGAGCTGTTTTACGGGCCATACTTCTGCCAGGTGCAAGACAAGCAGTTCTTCGCGTTCACCGAACCTGTACCCAACGGCCCCACCACCGAGCGGATGCAGAAATTGGCGCAGGAACTGAATATGGTGCTCGTCGTCCCAGTGTATGAGCAGGACGGCGTCGGCGTTTATTATAACACCGCTGCCGTGATCGACGCCGACGGGTCATACAAAGGCAAGTACCGCAAGACGCATATCCCGCACCTGCCCGGCTTCTGGGAGAAATTCTACTTCCGCCCCGGCGATCTCGGCTACCCGGTGTTCGATACGGCGGTCGGCAAAGTTGGCGTGTATATCTGCCATGATCGGCATTTTCCAGAAGGCGCACGCGCGCTCGGCCTCAATGGCGCAGAGATCGTCTTCATGCCCTCGGCGACCTCGCGCGGTCTCAGCCAGCATTTGTGGCGCATCGAGCAAACCGCCCACGCCATCTTCAACACGTACTTCGTCGGCACCATCAACCGCATTGGCATTGAGCCGTATGGCGACGACGATTTCTACGGCGAAAGCTATTTCTGCGACCCGCGCGGCCAATTCATTGGTGATCTGGCCAGCGCACACGAAGAAGAACTGATCGTGCGTGACATGGATCTGGATGTGATCCAGGAAGTGCGCGATACATGGTCGTTCTACTTCAACCGCCGCCCGGATCAATACGACCCGCTGGTGCAGCAAACCGTCTCCGTCACCTGATCGGCTGGCTGGCACGGCGGGCTATCTCTTTGCCAAAAACACACTGAAGTTTCCACTGCCGGAGTTTTCGTTATGGAATTTGCAATCACATTTAAGGGCGACATCGATCCCAGGCGCACCGTCGCGTTGTGCAAGCAAGCCGAAATCGCGGGGTTTGCGTATGCCTGGTTTTTCGACTCGCACGTGTTGTGGCGTGACTGCTACGCCACGATGGCGATGTGCATCGAGCACACCGATCATTTGCGCTTCGGGCCGCTGGTGACCAATCCGGGTGTGCGTGAATGGTCGGTGGCCGCGAGTTTGTTCGCCACGCTGGCAATCCAGAGCGGCGGGCGCTTCGACATCGGTCTGGGGCGCGGCGATAGTTCGCGCCGGGTGCTGGGCAAGCGCCCGCAAACCGTCGAACGGATGAAGGAGTTCACGACCACCGTCAAAGCGATGGTGCGCGGCGAAAACGTCAGTTACGATGACACCGAGGCACAGCTTCCCTGGGCCGATGGCTACGACCTGCCTGTCTGGATCGCGGCGTATGGGCCGAAAGCGCTTCAGGCGGCGGGCGAAGTCGGCGACGGCTTGGTGGTACAGTTGGCGGAGCCGGCCCTAACGAAGTGGTTCAGCGATCAAGCCATCGCCGGAGGGGAGGCCGCCGGGCGCGATATGGCTGATTACAAGATCATGGCGGCGGCACCTGTCTGGGTCGGCGATATGGAAACCGCCCGTGCGCAAACGCGCTGGTTCCCGGCGATGGTTGGGAATCATGTGGCGGACATCGTGGAAAAGTATGGCAAAGATACCGACGATGTCCCGCAGAGCCTCACAGCTTACATCGAGGGGCGCAAAGGCTATGATTACCGGCACCACGCCGATAAAGACGCCGACCATCTCGATTTCATCACCGATGACATCATCGACGGCTTCAGCATTCTTGGCCCGGTTGCGGATCACATCACCAAGCTCAAGGCACTCGAGACTGCCGGGGTGACCCAGTTCAATATCTATTTGATGTGCGGCGAAGAAGAGCGCATGGTCGCTGAGTACGGCGAGCACATCATCCCGCATTTCCAGGGGAACTGATTATGGGACTTTTGTTTAAGCACGGCACAATCATCACCGCGAGCGAGATGATCAAAGCTGATCTGCTGGTTGAAGGCGAGACCATCAGCTTGATCGGTGCGAACCTACCTGCGAACGGCCACGAGGTCGTCGATTGCACAGACAAATATCTGCTGCCCGGCGGCATTGATGTGCATACCCATCTCGAACTGCCATTTGGCGGCACGCTCAGCAATGACGATTTTGACGTGGGTCACATGGCGGCGGCGTTTGGCGGCACCACCTGCCACATCGACTTTGTGATCCAGCCCGTCGGTGGGTCACTGCATGACGGCTTAGCCACATGGCGCAAAAAAGCCGAAGTCGCGCAGATCGATTACGGTTTCCACATGGCGGTTACTGACCTCACCGACGCGGTGCTTGAAGAAATCCCGACGATGGTCGATGAAGGGATCACCAGCCTCAAGTTGTTCATGGCCTACAAGAATGTTTTTCAGGTGGACGACGCCACGCTGTTCAAGGCCATGCAGGTCGCGGCGGCCAACGGCATGATCGTGATGGTACATGCCGAAAACGGCGATGTCGAGGCGACACTGACCCCGGAACTGCTGGCCGCCGGGAAAACCGAGCCGAAGCATCACGCCGACTCGCGCCCGCCGGAAATCGAGGGCGAGGCGACGAATCGTGCTGTCGTGATGTCTGGCTTGACGGGCTGCCCACTCTACGTGGTGCATATGACCTGCGAACCCGCGATTGCTGCGCTGAGCCGGGGGCGCGAACTCGGTTACCCAGTGATGGGCGAGACCTGCGTGCAGTATTTCTTCCTAACTGTTGAGGATCATCTGGCAGCACCGGGCTTCGAGGGCGCGAAATACGTGTGTTCGCCGCCCATCCGTACCACCCACGATCACGAAGTGCTGTGGCGTGCGATCCGCAACGGGACGCTGCAAATCGTCAGCACCGATCACTGCGATTTTTGGTTTGACGGCGGTAAAGGCCCCTGGCAGGAATGGCAAGCGCAAAATGGCAGCGCCACCTGGGCCAATTACGAACGTCAAGATCCGTCGTATCGCCGCCCTGGCAAGGAACTCGGCAAAGGCAATTTCGCCAAGATCCCCAACGGGATGCCCGGAATCGAAGACCGCATGATGGTGATCTGGGAGGCAGGCGTGAATCAGGGGCGCATCAGCCCGATGCGCTTTGTGGAACTCAACTGCACCAACCCCGCCAAAATCTTCGGGATGTACCCGAAGAAAGGCACGCTCGCCATCGGCTCTGACGCCGACATCGTGGTGTGGGATCCGAATCAGGAGCACATCATGAGTGTGGAAACAACCCACATGCGCATCGATTACAACGTCTATGAGGGTATGGCGGTCAAGGGCAAGCCAACGCAGGTGTATCAACGAGGCAAGAAGCTCGTGGATGGCGCGCAGTGGCTCGGCAGCAACGGTAGCGGGCAGTTCGTCCGGCGGCAGCCACACGCACCCGTCCTTTAGCTATCACGAGGCTTGTGCAGGAGAGGCGCGGATGCTCGCCTCTCCGCAACCCAGCATCAGTCGGCGTGTGCGTAGGCCTTGTCGAGCGCCTGCTCTAACGCCAGCGCGACGGTTCGTACGTGTGGTTCCTGTAGGAGGTTGTGCTGCCCTGGCACATCTACGATGGTGAAACCACCCTGTGCTATTCCCGCCCAGGCATCCTCACGATTTACAGCGACATTGTCCGCCGCCCGATGTTGCCGATTGCTGAAGAACAGGATTGAACCCGCATACGGTTTTATCGTGTAGCGCTCGCTCGCCTGCTCCAAAGCGCGCCCCACGTTGTGCGCTGGCAGTTCTTGATCTGCTGTGAACTTCAAGCTTTTTTGGCGATCTTTAAGCCAGATGGCACGCTCATCAGCCGACAAAGTCAGGAGTTGTTTCGTGTAGCGTGGCAGCGAAAGCAACCGTCGGATGAGCCGTTGTCGCCGCCGCCGCTGTCGCTGCGCCTTCAGTTCCTTCTGCCGCTTACGGATCTCTTCTGATACCTGCTCGGTATAGAAAGCGGTATCGAGCAAGACCAACAGCCCCACCCGCTCGCCGAGCGCCAGGAACTGCTGCGCCATCTCGAACGCCACCAACCCCGTGATCGAATAGCCAGTCAGGTAGTACGGGCCATGCGGTTGCACGACTTGGATCGTTTCAACGAAGTGCGCGGCCAGCGCAGGGATGTCGTCAAACGGTTCACGCTCTCCCTGGATACCAGGCAGTTGCAACGCATAGAACGGCTGATTATCGTTGATGCGATGGGCCAACGCCCGGTACGTGAACACATCCCCACGATAGGTCGCCAGCGCCCAGAAGATGGGGCGGTCGCCGTCCGGTTGCAGCGGCACCACCAGTGAGGAAATCTCGACATTCTGCCCACGCTTGATCCGTTCAGCGACCCCGGCGACCGTTGGTGCTTGCAGAAAGCTGGCTGGCGGCAGCGAAATCTCAAATTCACGGTTAATGCGTGCGATCACGCGCATCGCCAACAACGAATGCCCGCCTAAATCGAAGAAGTTGTCATCAACACCGATTGTTTGCAAGCCCAGCATTTCCCGCCACAGATCGGCGAGCTGTTCCTCAGTGGAATCACGCGGCGCGGTGATCGCTTTTGTCGTTTGCGGGCTGTCGTGCGCATGTTGTTCCAATGCAAGGCGGTCGATCTTGCCGTTTGGCGTCAGCGGAAATGTTTCTAAGGCAAATATCTGCGCCGGGATCATGTATTCTGGCAAGCGTGTCGCCAGCAACGCCCGCAGATCTACGGCGGCTTGATCAGCGGCGGCTTCAAGCTGCACAAACGCGATCAGCCGGCTGTCGGTCGTCGGCTGTGCGGCATCGCTGATGCTCAACACGACCGTCTGCTGGACCTGAGGATGTTGCAGCAGCACAGCCTCGATCTCCTCAAGCTCCACACGATAGCCGCGCACCTTCACCTGATGATCGACACGGCCCAGAAACACGATGCTGCCATCGGGCAGATAGCGCGCCAGATCGCCAGTACGATACAGCACAGCCTCATCGAGCGCAGTCTGCACAAAACGCTCAGCCGTCAAATCGGGGCGGCGGAAGTAGCCATCCGCCAGCCCCGCTCCAGCGATGTACAACTCACCCGCCACGCCAATCGGGACGGGCTGCCGCTGTGCGTCGAGGATGTACGTGCGCATGTTGCTGATCGGGCGACCGATAGGCACAACCATGTCGGCATCAGCCGGACTGAGCGCGTGCGCCGTACTCCAGACGGTGCCTTCCGTTGGGCCGTATTCGTTGTAGAGTTCCGCTGCGGGCACAGCGGCGAAGTGTGACTCGACAACGGTGGGAGGACATGCCTCGCCCGCGACGATCACCGTTTTCAGGCTGCTGAGCTGCTCCGCCGAGGTGAAATCCAGCAGGATCGCATACAGCGATGGCAAACACAACATATGTGTGATGCCCAAACCCTGAATCAGCCTGATGAGTCCGTCGGCGTTCTTTTCCTCACCCTGAGCGGGCAGGCACAACGCCCCCCCCTCGCTCAGCGTCCAGTAAATTCCAACGACGGAGCTGTCAAACGCGAACGACGACAACAGCAGGAAACGCTCCGGCGAACGCGGATAATACGAAAACCGCGCCGTTGTCGAATGCACCAGATTCCGGTGCGTGATCGGGACGCCCTTCGGCTGGCCCGTCGAGCCGGAGGTATAAATCACATACGCCAGGCTGCTTGAGTCCACTTCGACCGGCGTACTCGGCGGCTCAGCAGCTTCGATCTGCGGCCAATCCGCATCAATGGCAATCATCCGCGCGCTGGTTTGCGGCATTTGCGCAATGAGCTGCTGTTGGGTCAACAGCAACGGCATCGCCACTTCGGCGGTGATATGTTCGATACGCTCCTGCGGATAATCCGGGTCGAGCGGCACGTAGGCACAACCAGCCTTCAGCACGCCATACATCGCCACCAGAACTTCTGGCGTGCGCAACATGCAGATGCCGATGATCGAACCAGCGGCCACGCCTTCCGCGCGCAGATAGTGTGCCACCTGATCCGAGCGCGCGTCCAGCTCCCGATACGTCAACTGCGTGTCACGCGCCTGCGCATCGTGGTGGATCACAGCCACAGCATTGGGCGCTGCCGCTGCCTGTTCGCTCAGAAAATCATGGATGCACTTCGTTTCGGGGAAATCGGCGTCAGTCGCGTTCCATTCCCGGACGATCTGTTCGCGTTCCTCACCCGGCAGCAGGTTGAGATGACTGATCAGCGCTTCCGGCTGCGCGGCAATGCTCTCAAGCAGCGTTTGTAGGTGCCCCAACAGCCGCTGGATGGTCGCTTCGTCGAACAGATCGCTGTTGTACTCAGCGGTGAGTTGAATATCCGTCCCGGTGTCGGCGACAAACAACGTCAAATCGAATTTGGCGACACCGAGATCGGTCGGAATCGGGGTCAGATCCACACCCGGCAGCGCCGGAATCGTCTCCTGATCTTGCAGCACAAACATCGTCTGGAAGATCGGGTGGTAGCTAGGATCGCGCGGCGGGCGCAGCACCTCCACGAGGCGATCAAACGGCACATCCTGATGCGCGACCGCATCGAGCACCGTCTTCCGCACCTGCGCCAGCAAATCGATGTAGGTGGGCACATCATCAAACCGCACGCGCACCGCCAGCGTGTTCAGAAAGAAGCCGATCACGTGCTCCAGTTCGGCGTGCTTGCGGTTGGCAACCGGCGTCCCAATCAGCAAATCCCCCTGCCCTGTATAGCGATGCAGCAGCACAGCGTAAGCGGTCAGCAGCAGGGTGAACAGCGTGACATCCTGCTGGCGACTCAACGTGCGCAGGCGTGCAGACAGTTCCGGGGCGAGTTGGCGCGCTGCCAGACCACCTCGATACGTTTGGCGCGGCGGGCGCGGACGATCCGCCGGGAGTTGGATCAGGGCAGGTGAATCGGCAAGCTGTGTTTTCCAGTACGCCGTCTGCGCCTCAATCACGCTGCTCGTTAACTGCCGATGCTGCCAGTAGGCATAGTCGGTGTATCGCAGCGGCAGGTCAGGCAAATTGGCAGGCTGATTGGTGGTGAAAGCAGTGTAAAACGTCGCCAGTTCGCGCCACAGATTGCTGTTCGACCACTCATCCGAAATGATGTGGTGGATGACAACGATGAGGATGGATTGTTCGCTGGTGAGGCGCAAAACAAACACCCTGAGCAGCGGGCCTTCTTCAAGATCGAAGCGGTGGTTAAAAATACCCTCAGCGCGGTGCATGGCGAGCTGCTCGCGCTCCGCTGCGGGAGTCTGAGTGAGATCGAGCGTTTTTACTTCCAGAATGAGTTCTGGGGGGATGCGCTGCATCAGCCGTCCGTCTTCCATCTGGAAGGTGGTGCGTAGGCTGTCGTGACGCGCGATCACCGCGTTGACGCTTCTCGAAAGCGCCCCGAAATTGAGCGGGCCGACTACGCGATAGGCCATGCTCATGTTGTAGGCGGTGCTGTGTGGGTGAAGCTGCTGAAACGACCAGATCCGGGCCTGCCCCGGCGAAGCTTCTGTCGGGGCGTCAGCCGGCCTGGGTGTGATCTTGGCAGTTTGTGGTGGGGTGTCCGCTGAAACCGCCGCCGATTGCCCCTTGAGGCGCTTTTCGAGCAGCGCGCGCTTGGCCGCCGAAAGCTGTTCACGCCGTTCCGACAAATTATTGTCTGACATGGTTCACCCACTCACCCAAGTTGATCCAGCAGTCGTTGTGCCTCGTCATCGCTGAGATCCTCAATTTGCGCTAGCAGCAGCTCCTCGATGACCAGTGCCAATTGTGCAATCGTGGGTGCCTCAAAGAAGCGTGTCAGCGGGATCTCGACACCGTAGGCTGCTTGAATGCGCGCCACAATGCGAATCGCGGGCAGCGAATGGCCGCCCAAATCGAAGAAGTTGTCGTGAATCCCGACGAGACTGATACCCAGCAGCTCACCCCAGATCGATGCCAATTGTGATTCGATCTCGTTACCTGGCGCGGCATAGGCAGAGGTTGCGTGCTGGCGATTGGCGACCAGCGCGGGCAGCGCACCCCGGTCAATCTTGCCGTTGGGGGTCAGCGGCAGCGACTCCAGGGGGATAAAATAGGTGGGCAGCATGTAATCGGGCAGCTTGCTCAGCAGGTGGGTGCGGATGTCTTGGTTGGTCAGCGGGCGGTCTGCGACGAAGAACGCCGCGAGCCGCTGTTCGCCGTCCAGCGGCTTGAGCAGATCCAGATCGTAGCCAATCTCGTTGAGGATCTCATGCACACGCTGCTCATCGATCTCGTCGTTGAGTTCGACCAGCGCTTCGTCGCGGGTTTTGTGCCCCAACCGCACATCCCAACTGTACGGCAGTGCATAGTTGTGGTACCCGCGCTGCTGCTTATGCAGGTAAATACCGACCTCATTGATCAGGCAGTTGGTGGAACGTCCGGTGTCTGCTGGGCGCAGCCAGGGCGTGTGTTGATCGAGGAAAGCGTAAATGTCGCTCACTTCGACATCGCAATAACGATAGAAGTCGATGAACTGAATGTCGTCGAACAGCGCGTCCTCACGGAACATATCGACATCAAGCGCGCGCGAGA
>JAADYY010000229.1 GCA_010092805.1 Chloroflexota bacterium
AAAAGCAGGGGTTTTCCCGCGCCGGAGAACTATAAGTGCGGTGGATTTCACCTCGATCCGGCAAATACGTCGATCCGGCAAATACGTCAATCTGGCAACTGCGAGCGGGCAAGCGCGAAAGGGTAAATCACGTGATGTGGTCGAAAATTCTTCTGGTGATCATCAGCGTCGGCAGCGGCCTGCTGCTGGCGGTCGGGGTCGGTGCGCAAACCGATATGGTGACTGTGCCGAGTGTAGAAGGGCTGAATGTGCCGCAGGCGGCAGCGGCCTTGAACAGCAGCGGGCTGCGGTTAGGCGAGCAGCGCGGTGCCGCGTGGACGGAAGCCTCACCGCTGCCTGTGAACACCATCAGCGGGCAGTCGGCTGCGGTTGGCGATCAGATCGCTTACGGCACCCCCGTTGACGTGACGGTGCTCACCAGCACCAATCTCATCCTGTTTTACGACGAGAACGACATCACGCTCGTCAATCAACTGGGCCGACCGCTTAACACGGGCGGGATCTCGTTTCGATCAACCGACGGCGCGCGGGTGTTTGCGGCGGCGGAATGGGGCGGGGCCATCGGCGACGGTGACTGCGGCCAGCTCTGGTCGATCAACCGCCGCGACCCGAAGCGCCTGCCGGAATGCAGCTCGATCTCGTGGCGGTCTACCAGCGACACATCCAGGCATTTCTGGACGGCGCTCGCCGGAGTCACAAGCTTCAGCGTGATTCAGGATGGTGTCGAGCGGGGCACCTGTGACGCTGCGCCCGCCGGATCGGATCTGCTGCGCTGTGACATTTTCATCGTGGGCGGCACCACGCGCGCTCAGGAGACGGCATACCTGCACTTCGCTTACCTGAGCGGCGGCCTGGCGGTCATCAACACATCAACCGATCAGTGGATGCCTCTGGCGGCGACCCCGTTGTTTGACGCAGCGGCGGGTACGCCAGTCTCGGTGAGCGCGCCGGCTCTGTTCGCCGATCCGCGCATCGTCGCAGACCCGGCGCGCCTGGCACCGGGTCAGTGCATTCTTCTGACGACGGGCGACCCCACGCTGCCGCAGCCGTGCGATGTCGTGGCGACGGCGCTAGTGGCCGCCGGGGATGCGTTCTGGCAGCGCGGGTTCCAGGTCGAAAGCATCACCGGGGTGGTAGATGAGCGCGTGCTGTGCCCCCCCGCCGATGCCAACCCGCTCACGCTCTGCGTTTTGCCGCGCTAACGGATTGGCGGCGGGCGGTGTGTTCACCACACACACCGCGTGAGCGCACTGCGCCGCCAGCCGCGCTGGATTCGGCAACACATCCACAACGGTCATCTGCAGCGCGTTGCACGGGATGATCGGGAGGCTGGTGTTCGCTGCCGACCAGATGGCACAGTCGCCGGGCGCTAAAGCCGCTTCGCGGATCGTGTGCCCGGCGCTGACCATCAGATCAGCGGTGGCGATGGGCGTCGTCCCCACGTTGATCAGCGCCAGATACGGCGCGCGCCGCAGCATCAGCAGCGTCGGCTGCGCGGGAGCGCCTAGGGGCTGGGCCAACGGCAGCACCCAGGCATTCGGCCCGAAACGGTGCGGCTGCCGCGCCAGATCCACCGATGGATCGATCATCAACTGCGGCGGACGCCCGTTGAGCGACACCATCGCCCACACATGGATTGCGACGGGGTCGGCGTCCGGCGGGGTGAGTGTCTGGCTTAAGTGGCGCGCAAATGAATGCAGCATATCGGGGTCGGTGCTCATCTGGTGGTGCTGGCGCGGCGTCAGGTGGGCCGCAGCATCCACCTCCCACAGCGCCCCGGTCTGCGGGTCGTGCGCGAAAAAGCGCGCGTCGCCATCTTTGGCGCGCAGCTTCATGTGCCAGGCGAAGGTGTGGCCGTCTTCCGACCAACTGACCTCCGTTGGGTAGGTGAAATGGCGCAGCGGCACCATGATCTGCACCGCGCTGTAGACGGCCAGCAGCCCCACGATAACCGCCGAGGGCCGCCAGCGCACGGGGATCTCGGCTGGGCGTGACGGGGCGAACGGCCAGCGCAACCACGCCGCCGGCAGAAAGACCGGCATCGCCGCCAGCATCAGCCAGGGGAAGATGCCGATGTTGAACAGCGCGGCGTTCATCAGGTGAAAGCCCGCCGCCAACACCAGCGCAATCCAGCGCGTGCGCCGCCACAGCAGCAGCGGGATCACCAGCAGATCGAACAGCAGGCCGCCGTAGCTGAAGGCATACACCGCCGCCTCGCTGGTGAACCACGACCCGATAACCGGAAAATCCGTCCGCGCGGCCAGCCACAAGCGCATCGGCTCGCCTTGCAGCCAATCGGCGTTGAGCTTGGCGATGCCGCCGAACACATACGGCACCGCGATCTGGAAGCGCAGCCAACCGAGCGTCCACAGCGGCGCGGTGCGCGCCCGCAGCCCCGGTTGCAGCAGCGCATCGAGCGACCACGCACGGTGCGCGGGCAAAAAGATCAGGATGAAGCTCAGCAGGCTGATCAGGTAGAAGTGATTCAGGTACTGCGCCTGATCGAGCAGGAATACATAGGTGAAGCCAAGGAAGAACAGCACCGCGCTGACGCGGTACAGCAGGCCAACCACAAGACACCCCGCCAGAACCCCCAGCCCGTAGAACAGCCAGATCATGCCGTCACCGGGCAGCGGCTGCACCCACTCGAACCCGGCGTATGGCAGGGTAAACGTCGGCTCGATGTAGTAGCGATACACGCGGTCATAATGAAAGTATCGCCACACTTCCCACACCATGATGCCGCCGAACACCACGCGGAAGTACACCAGCGGCAGGATGTTCACTGGGCGAAACAGCTCAGCCAAGAGCGCTGATCGGTCGAAGCGCTTAATCATCAGCGTAATCCTCGCTGGGGGGTGAGCCACCCCACCTCAGCGCTGACTCACCCCCCATGCCCCTAATCATCGTCGTCGTCACCACCACCACCACCACCGCTAGGTGGTCGCGGCGGCGCGGGGGGCGGTGCACCACCACCCGGCGGTGGCGGCCCCACATTCGGCGGCTGCGGCGCAGTGCAGCGAATCAACCAGAGGGTGCCCCCCCCTTGATCCAAGACCCACTGCGGCGGCGGGTTGGTGCAGTCGCCAGGGTCGCGCCAAATCAGCCCGTTGAAGATCACCACATTGACGCTGATAAACGTGATGTTCACCGCCACGATTGTCACAGTGGGGGTGATGACATTCACATTCCCGACAATCACCCCCACCACCTGGATCACGTCGCCGAGTTGGATAATCGTCAGCAGCGGGTCGCTAGGATCGAGCGTGATGTTGATGTTGTAGATCGTGATGATGTTGACGTTGATCTGCTGCACCGGCCCCACAATAACGATGACCGTCCCCCCAGTCGTCGGCGTGGCGGTGAGCGTCCCAGTGGCGGTGGCGGTCGCCGTCGCCGTCGCCGTCGCCGTCAGGGTGCCAGTCGAAGTGGCCGTCGCGGTGGCAGTATCGGTGGCGGTGGCGGTCGCTGTCTCGGTCGCCGTTGCAGTGGCGGTCGACGTAGCCGTTGCCGACGCCGTGAGTGTCCCGATGGCGGAGGCGGACGGCGGCGTGGCGGTCAGCGTT
>JAADYY010000230.1 GCA_010092805.1 Chloroflexota bacterium
CCGAGAAACGGGACGAGCCGGATGATGTTCGACCGATTCATATTGGTGCTCACCAGCAGCGCGCCATCGGCCAGAAAATTGCCGATATTGGCGTTGATCATGGCTGCATCGGTCAGGTTGGCACCGGGCAAGGTGACATTGCTGATGTTCGCATTGCTGAGATCGGCGAGTTCGAGGTTGGCCCCCCCCATGATGGCGTCGTCGATGACGGCACCGCGCAGGTTGGCGTCGTAGAGGTTGGTGCCAGACATATTCACGCGCCGGAGTTCTGAGCCAGGGAGCTGCACCTCGGTCAGTTCCGCGCCGCGCAGATCGGTGCGGACGGAGAACGACCCTTCCAGCGACGCGCCATCCAGGAAAGCCCCGGTCAAGTTCGCCCCACGCAAATCGGCCTGCTCCAGGCGCACCCCACGCAAATTCGCGCCGCTCAAATTCACCCCGATCAAGCGCGCCTGAGTCAAAATCACCGCACGCAGCGACGTGACACTTGTGAGGTCAACACCTGTCAGCGTCGCCCCGGTGAGATCCGTGCCTGTCAGGTCAGCCCCATCCAGCAGCGCGCCGCTCAGATTCGCGTTGCGCAGGCTGGCCCCACTGAGGTTGGCACCGCGCAGATCAGTGCGCACCATCCGCGAACCGAACAGGTTCGCCCCCTGCACACGCGCGTTTTGCATGTTCGCGCCGGTCAGATCAGCGGCGATCAATGTTGCGCCGCTCAAGTTCGCGTTGCTGAAATCCCAGCCCACATACGACGGCTGCCGCGCATTGAGTTCGGCGCATTCGGGTGGGCAGGCGTTGCTATTGCCACAGCTTGCCAGCACCACGGCCAGAATCAGCCACAACCACCCTGTACGTTGTCCTATGAGCGTTATCATTGGGGTTGGAGCCTCCCTCACTGTTCCCCACAGCCGTCACTGTAAGCGCGTTCCGGCGGATTCAGTCACCCGTGCCGGAAAGCGCCAGCAAAAACTGACGTGCTTCGCGGTCGGTGGCCGCCGGGCTGAGGGCGCGCTCACCCGGCAGCGCGCCAACCAAACTCGGCGCGCGTTCAATGTAGTAACTCAGAAAGGCGGCTGCGTGGAATGTCCGGCGCAGATACTCGACGTTGGAATACAACATCACCGGGCGCACCAACGGGTAATCGTTGCTTTCGACACCGGCCACCGTCGGCGGCACCTCATTCAAGGCCACGCCGCGCAGAATGGCCTGGTTCGCCAGGAAGTAGTCGAAATCGATCACGGCGATGCCGTTCGTCTGCTCCACCAAAGCCCACACCAGATTGGCATCGCTGGAGTCAAACTGGGTGTTGCTCACGCTGAGGATGGCATCTTCGTCGCCGTCCAGCACAATATCGACCAGCAGCTCAAACGCTTCCGAGCTGGGGTCGGGCAAATAGCGCTGGATGATCTCTGACGGATATTCGTTGTTGACCTGTGTCCAACGCTCCAGGGTGAGCGCTTGTTGCAGGTCAAGCATCGTCAAATCGTTCACAAAGGTGTTGAGCGGGTTCACAACGACCGCCAGCGTCGTGAACGTGCCCAAACGCACAGCCACCAACTCCGGCACACCCGACTCGGCGCATCGGGTGATCTCGGCGGCTTCCAGATAGCGCGTCACGACGATGAAATCTGAAGCGGACTGGATGCAGAATTGGCTGATGGCTTCATCGTTGCCCGAACTGTTGAGCACAACCTGCCCGTTGAAGCCAGCCGACCGCGCGTCCGCCAAGATGGTTTGCGACAAGGGGAGCAGTTCCGGCGTGCCGTCCCCGATGATCCCACCGCTGATCGTCTCGAAATTCGGTTCCGGGATATGGAACGCACGGGGTTCGGGCTGGCCAAGCAGATCAGCGACCACTTCGGCGGCGGTCAGCTCGCGGCTGCCAGCGGTCTGCTGGCCCAGGCGATCCGTGAGCAGCAGCCGCTTGGACGGCGGCCACACAATGTTTGCGGCGGTCACCCCACCTAATGCAACGACTGTGAGCGTCTCTGCCAGTTGGAGTTCGTTCAGCGCCGCCAGCACCGGGTCAATCCGCAGCACTGTGGTGTCCCTCAATTCGCTGGGGAACATCAGCGTCCCGGTCAAATCTGCATTGCTGAGATCGGCACCGCTGAAATTCGCGCCCACGATGACCGCACCCACCAACTGGCTGTCGCGCAGGTTGGCCGAAGGCAGGCGGCTGCCAATGAGGCTGGTGCCGAAGAGGGTGGCCCCCTCCAAATTGGCGTTACTGAGATCGGTCAGATTGAGCAGCGCACCGCTGAGATCCGCATCCCGTAGATCAGCGCCGCTGAGGTTGCTGCCGCTCATACGCGCGCCCTGAAGATCCGCGCCGCGCAAATCGGCCCCGGTCAGGTCGGCGCGTTCCAGAAACAAGCCGGGCAGCGCCGTATCGCGGAAATTCGTTTCGACGAGCGTGGCCTGATTGAGCGTGGCACCGCGCAAATCCACCCCGCGCAGGTTGCCGCGCGTGATGTCCGTATTGTCGAGCACCGCCCCGGTGAAATTGGCCCCGCTGAGCGTTGCGTTGCGCAGATCGACGCGGGTCAGGTCAGCACCCACGAGCACCGCCCCGCGCAAATCCGCGTCCTGCAAAATGGCGTCGGTGAGGACCGCCCCGCTTAGATTCGAGCGGCGTAAATCCGCGCCGGCCAGATTGGCACTGGTCAAATCGGCTTCGACAAAATTGATGTCGCGCAGCCCGTAGCCGGGCAGTTCGGCGTTGATCAGGTTGCTGGCGGTGCAGTTGGGCAAACACCCAATCGGCCATTGAATGAGCGACAGCGCCAGCAAAAACCCGGCGATGTTCAGGTAGCCGATGACCAGCACGCGCGAGACGATGAGGTTGTTGAGCGACCGGGGGCTGCTGCCGGTGAGTAAATAGAAGAAGCTGAGCAGCGACCCCAGGCTGATCAAGCCGAGGATGGCCAGGTACACCCACCCCAACCAGACATTCAAAAAGCCGACGAAAGGCAGGTTATTGATCCCTAGCCCCAGCCCCGCCGCCGTGAGCAGCCCGGTCAGGGGGCCGCCGAGCAGGCCGAACTTCTGATCGTCCACATTCGGGTTGATGCGCTGGATCAGCCGCCACAGCGTGCGCCGCAGCACGAAGACCAGTACCCGCGCCACCACAAAAGCGAGCACCGTCCAGCCGATGGTGATGGCCCACTGCAGAACGGGTAATCCGAAAATCTCTAAGCTCAAAAAGTCGGTCATATGCGCCCTTCAGCCGCTGAATGCTGCCTGCGTTTTCTGGTGATGCGTGTCACCTGCGCCGGTCATCATTATGACAGTGGATCGCGGAGTTTGCCATTGCCCAACCGCCAGCGCTGCCACGCGGCGGCCCCCCAAATTGTCTGGCGGGCGGTCGCGGACGCCGCGCGCATCTGCTGAAACTGTGACCCCGGCTGTTCCCGCAGCGCTGCCGCGTCTGCCGCCTCCACCAGCGCCCCCCCGGCCATGATCAACACGTGATCGAAGTCCCCCGCTTCTTCGGGGGCGTGGGTCACGTACAACAGCGTCGCGTTTGACCAATACGTGCGCGCGTGCTTCAGCAGCGCCTTCCGGCGCGGTGGGTCGAGCGAGACAAATGGCTCATCGAGGATCACCAGCCGCGCCTGCGGGATCTGTAATGCCCGCCCGAAGCGCACGCGCGCCCCCTCGCCACCGGAGATACGGCGGCCTGCTTCGCCCAGCGGTGTTTGCAGGCCGCGCCCAGCCCCTTCCAGCAGCGTGAGCAAATCCGCCGCTTGAATCACGGTGCGCACCGGGACGGTTTGCCCGCTGAACTGCAAATTTGCCAGCAGCGCTTGATTCCACAGCCGCACATCTGCCGCCACCCACACGATCTGCTCACGCAGCGCGCGCCACCCAGCGGCGTCCAGCGGCTGATCATCGATCAAGATCGTGCCAGCAGTCGGCTGATCCAGCCCCAACAGCAGCCCCATCAATGACGATTTGCCCGCGCCAGACGGCCCCAGCACCGCCACATGCTGGCCCGCCGCAATCTCAAAATTCAGATCGCGCAGGATCGGCTGGCGGCCCTTGTGCAGCGCGACGTTGCGCAGCGTGAGCGCCGCGCCGGCTGTGCTTTGCGGCGGTTTCCGGGCAGCGTTGGCCGCTGCCGGTGCTTCGGTGGGCGGCGTATTCAGAATCTCCGCGTAGCGGGTCACCTTGAGCTGATCACGCTGGAAAAACAGCACGGCATCTAAGAGCTGCTGGCCGATGATGTCGAGGTTGAACGCCCAGAAGATCAGCAGCAGCCAATTGGGCAGTGTCGCCGCGCTCGTCGCAAACACCACGATCATCGCGGCGATAACCAGATGCGAGACGATCCGCGCGGCTGCCACCAGCCAGAACTCGAACTCCAGCAACCGCCATTGGGCGCGCCCCCAGCGCCAGAGCTGCGCGCGATACTCGTGCTGCACCGCCGCTTCCGCTTGATGTGCCCGGATCGGTACCAGCCCGTGCAGCACATCCAGGTAGAAGCGGCTCAGGCGTCCCTGGTAATAGCGCGCCTCGGTGCGCAGTGCGTTCGGCACACGGTTGAAGCCAACCGCCGCCGCCAACAGCCCCAGCCGCAGCACGCCCAGCAGGCCGATCAGTGGGTCGATGAGCAGCAGGCCGACGAGCGTGAAGACGAGCTGCCAGCCCAATTGCAGCACTTCGACGGTGTAATTCGGGAGTTGGCGCACCGCCTGTAAGCTGTGGACGCGCTCAAACAGGTCACCGAGCGTGATGTGCTGCGCAAACCCCGGCGTGAACTGCGGCAGCAGCGTCAGCAGCGCCAGCCGCAGCCGGGCATCCAGGCGGTGACCGATGCGCATCGTCCCGCGATACATCAGCCACTTGAGAATCAGCAGCGTCACGGCGAACCCCAGCAGCAGCCCGATCACGAGCGCACGCGCCGGCGCATCGGCGATGGCCGCGCCCAAATCCATCAGCGCGCGCAGCAGCAGCGCCTGCCCGAATACCCCAATCCCCGCCAGCACCGATGTGATCAGCACCAGCGCCAGCAGCACCCGTGATTCTTGCTGCGCAAATGGCTGTAACGTCGGCGGCACCATCCGCTGCCACCAGGCCGCCGATGCGCGCTCGGTGGTGGGCTGGGCAGCGGGCAGCGCCACGCGCACCACCTCGACCCCGGTGAACACGAACTGACTCGTGTTATCAGCGGGGCGCAGCCGCCAGTGTGGCGCTGGGATGTGGGTCTGGGCCGCCGCGGGGTAGGCGGGTGCCGCCCCGGAGGAGTGCGTGTGGATCTGCTGGGGATCGGGGCCGCGCCGCCCCCCGCCCGCCGTGAATCTGGGGGAGGTCATGCGCGTCGCAGCGTCCCGC
>JAADYY010000033.1 GCA_010092805.1 Chloroflexota bacterium
ACGATTTCTCGCAAGCCACCCGCTTCAGCGGGTGGTCGTTGACGCGCTTAACCTCTCTCCGTTAGCATTCTTTTGAAATCTATTTGACAACTTTCAGCATCCCGCCGTCGAGATAATAGGTTGAGCCAACGGCATACGTGGCGCGCTCCGAACACAGAAAGACGAACAAGTCCGCCGCTTCTTGCGGTGAGGCAAACCGCTTAATGGTCGCGTTTTCGTCGGCCACTTCCTGCAAATAATCCTCAGGCGTGCGGTCTGTGCCCTCTGTGAGCAGCCGCGCTGTGTTTTTCCAGTCCGGCGTGAGCACCAACCCCAGATTCACACCGTTCACCCGGATATTCTTGGGGATGAGTTCGTCGGACAAGCATTTGGTGAACATCGACAGCGCGGCTTTGGTGACATTGTAAATCGGCTCATACCAGAGCGGTTGTGCCGCGCAAATCGAGGCGTTGTTGAGGATGACACCGCCGCCACGCTCCATCATCAGCGGCGCGAACCCACGTGCCGTGCGGATGGCCGCCATGACATGCAGATCCCAGTACTGCTGCCATTTTTCGTCCGGCGCTTCCATGATCGTTTCGTTGCTGCCGGTCCCTGCGTTGTTGATCAGAATATCCGCGCCACCGAATTCGTTCTTGGTCGCGGTGATGAGATTATCGATGTCCGCCGCCTTCGAGACATCGCCGGACACCGTGAGCACGCGCACCCCGTAGGTCTGGCGCAAGCGAGCGGCTTCGGTCTCCAGGCGCTCCGCATTGCGGGCACACAACACCAAATGCACGCCCTCCGCCGCCAGGCCGTCGGCGATTGCCAACCCAATGCCGATGCTGCCGCCCGTAATAACAGCAACCTTATCTTTTATGCCCAAATCCATCGTCTTGCTCCTTATCAGGAAGTTTGCACCGATTCTATTTCACAATTGGAATTTTGCTGCGGTCAATCGTGATCGCCACAGCGATCATCAACATGACCCCAAAGATGATCTGCTGTGCAAAAATGTCGACGCCAATGAAGGTCATGCCCAGGCGGATCACCGAGATGGTCAGCGCACCGATGAGCGTGCGCCAAACGCTGCCTACCCCCCCGGTGAGCGCTGTGCCACCAACGATGACCGCCGCAATCGCCGGGAGCAGGAATTCATCCGCCAGGGTGGGCGACCCGCTCGACAGCCGCCCCGCCAGGATGACTCCGGCCAGACCCGCCATCAACCCGGAAAGCGCGAAGGCCATCACCTTGTACATGTTCACGCGCACACCAGACGACCATGTGGCCGCCTCGCCCGCACCAATCGCGGTGCTGATGCGCCCAAACATGGTGAAGCGCTGCAGAAAAACACTCACAACGAGGACGAGCGCGCCAATAAAGACTTCGTGGGGGATGCCCAGGGTTGCGCCAGTGATCCAGTTGAGATAGTCGCGTTCAGCACCCGATATGGCAATTGCGCGCGCATCGGAAATGATGAGCGCCACCCCCGCCCAGACTCCGCCTGCTGCCAGTGTGGCAATGAACGACGGGATGCGCAGCCGCACATGCGCAAGCCCGCTGAGGGTGCCCGCCAACAAGCCCGCACCAATGGCGAGGATGAAGGCCAGATACCCCAAATTCGGCAGTGTGAGCGCGAGCACCACGCTGCACATCGAGGCAATAGCCTGAATGGACAGATCGATGCCGCCCAGCATGATCACGAAGGTTGCCCCGGCGGCGAGCACAAACAGCGTCGCGGTTGAGGTCGCCAGCACGATCATCGAGTCGATGGTGAGGAATTCAGGCGTGATGATGCCCACAAACACCATCATCACCAGCAGCGTGATGACCGGGGCGGCCTGCCGGAGCATTTGCTCACTGATTCGGATATTTTGGGTTCGCTGCATGAATGAATTTCCGAAGGGACTAAACCATATGCTCAACGATGTCGACTTGCTCCGGCTTGCTCCCGCGCGGTGCATCAAAGCGCTGCGTAATGACGCCGTCGCGCATCACCAGAATCGTGTGACTCAGGCCAATCGTTTCCTCAAGCGTGTCAGAAGTCAAGACCACCGCCACCCCTTGACGGGACAATTCGCGCACGAGTTCGTAGACTTCCTCTTTCGCGCCAACGTCTAACCCGCGCGTCGGGTGATCCAGCAGCATAATCTTGACACCAGCGGTGATCCACTTCGCAAGCACGACCTTCTGCTGGTTGCCGCCGCTCAGGTTGAGGCACATCGCGTCGATGCCAGGGGTCTTGATCGCCAGCTTATCGACCCAACCGCGCGCGATGTCGCGTTCCTGCGCATGGCGGATCACGCCCTGCTGTGTCACCTGCGGCAGACTCGCCAGGGTCATGTTCGATGCCACCGAGAGATACAGCACCAACCCCTCCACACGGCGTTCACGCGGGATGTAACCGATCCCGGCTGCCACTGCATCTGAGGGCCGGCTGAACTGCACCGGCGCGCCAGCGACACGCATCGCTCCTGCCGTCGGCTGCACAAACCCAAACAGCGAGCGGATCAGCGGCTCGCGGCCAGAGCCAATGACCCCCGCGATGCCCAGAATCTCACCTTTGTGCAGGTCAAAGCTGATGTCTTGATAGGTGTGATCCAGCGTGAGCTTGTTCACGGACAGCACAACCTCATCGTCGTAAGGCTGCTGCTGAGTCTCGCGGTAGTATTCCGCCTGCAACCCCCGCCCCACCATCAAGCGGTGCAACTCATGGATCTCGATCCCGGCGTCCGTGTTGAGCGCAGCGACGACAGCGCCATCTTTCATCACATACACACGGTCGCTCAGCTCAAGCACTTCATCCAACCGGTGCGACACAAACACAAACGATGCGCGCGACTTCAACCCCCGCACCCGGTTGAAGAGCACCGCGATCTCGGCCCGCTCCAGCACGGAAGTCGGCTCATCGAGCAAAATCAGCAGGTGATGATCGGTGCGTTCTTCCAATGTGAGCACCTTGGCCAGTTCCACCATCTGCCGTTCTGCGAAACTCAGTTCCGCCGTGCGTGCAGATGGATCGATGTTTCCGGCTTCAACTTTCTCAAGCTGCCGCCGCGCAGACTCGTTCAGCCGCTTCCAATTCATGAAGCCGAAGCGCATAAATTCGGATTCGTTGCCCAGGTAGATGTTTTCGGCCACCGACATATTGGGCAGCAGCGACTGCTCTTGAAACACCATGCCAATGCCGTGCTGCTGCGCTTCGCGGGGATTATTCGGGGCGATGGGGTGCCCGTTGAG
>JAADYY010000231.1 GCA_010092805.1 Chloroflexota bacterium
CGTTGATCAGCGCGGCGCGTCGAATCTTATTCTACAGAAGCTGACCCCGCGCGCAAGCCAGATGCGGCTACACGGGTCATCCACATGATACAACTGCATCGGCGTCTGTAGATTTCAAGCGACATTATGGTATCCATGTCTTTTCAGTATAAAGGCAAGTGGCCGCGCGGAGTACAAATCCTCATCAACTGTTGCGAATTTTTCAGATCTGCGCCGCGCGTCCGACGCGCGGTGCCGGGGTGCCGCCTGCCAATGTCGCCGCAACCCTATTCGTTGGGGAATGATGGTGGTAGAGTCAGGCACACATCCCTGCCTTGTGCTTGAATCAGGTTAGGGATCATGCATACGGACGGGATTCTGATGACCAAGCTGGACGATGTGTACCGCATTGACAACTTCAACGACACATTTGCGCTCGGCCATTACGCGCGGGTGCTGGACGCGCACGATCAGCGCACAGAGACGAGCGTCGCGTTCAAAGTGCTGCGTCCAGAGCATCTCGTAAACGGTGACGACGGCGTGCCCCGCTGGGAATACCGCGCCTTTGCCCACGAAGCCAATTTGCTGCATAAACTGGCGGCCAGCCCGCATGTGGTGCGCTTGCTGGACTGCGGCTACTTGTCTGCGCAGGCCGAAGCGCCCGCCGATGGCGAGGTTGAATCGTTCGGGCAGGACATCACGCGGTTCGGGTCGGAACTGAACGAATATGCCCAGCGCGGCTGGCGTCCATATCTAACATTAGAGAATTTGCCGCGCACCAGCAACCTCTTCTATTTGATGCGCCCTGGGCGCCCCGACCTGCGGCTGCGGCTGCCCACCGAAGAGGGCCTGGCGCTGGCGCTGCAATTCGCGGAGCTGCTGCGCATGGCGCATCATCAGGGCATCGTCTATCTGGATCACAAGCTGGAGCATGTGTACTGGGACGGCATCAACCTGCGCGTGATCGATCTGAACAGTTCGCGGCTGCTCGACGGCCCGCGCAAACCCGACGACCCCATGTTCCGCACCGATATTCATAATCTGTGTGTCGGGATTCTGTATTCGGTGTTCACCGGGCTGTCGCCGCGCAAAACGACGCTGCGGCCCCAACCCGGATCGCTGCAAGATGTGGAAGCGCGCTACAAAGACATCACCGCCCTCGATTTCGGGATCGAGCCGACGCTCAGCCCTGGCTTGCAAGCGCTGCTGCAGCGCGGCGCTTCGATGGAGATTGAGAGCGCCGGGTCGTTCATCGAGGGACTGCAAGAAGTCGCGGCGCGGCATGGCTGGGATTTCCCGGACGAATACACCAACCCGGTCAGCCGTGATGCGCGCGGTCACTTGCGCACCGGCCTCGCCCGGCTGCGTGAGGGGCAGGACTGCCTGCGCGAGGCGCGCGACCTGTTCCGCGAGGCCGCGATTCAGGACGGCATCCCTGAAGATCTGGAAGGGGAGTTGCGGCGGCTGGTGAAAGCGGTCAACGAAATGCTCAACAACCGGGTCATCCCGTGAGCGCCATTTCGTGTTAGGATCGTGGCCGATTTTGACCGACGATAAGCGAGCTGGGAGCGCCATGACGATCACGACGACGCACCCGATTGAGAACGATCTGCGTGGGCAGCGCTATAGTTTTGTGCCGCGTAACGCCCTGTACATTTCCCAGGACCTGGCGGCGGCCTGGGAGCAGTTACAAACCGATTGGGAGGCGCTGCCGCCGGATGATTACCTGCCGGATGGTGGCAGCTATCGGTTTCGGCGCTATGGCCGTGTCTATTTCCTGCCCGCGACGGGCGAACTGCTGCCGCTGCCCCACGCCGATTATTTCCAGAGCCGCGACATCAACCAGGTGACGGGCGGCATCATCCGTAAATTCGCGCCGCTGCTGCCAGAATCGTTCGATAATTCGTTTCTGCAAACACTGATCCGCTTCAATTTTCGCCACTATCCCATCGATGACGCGGCCATGCAGACGCAGCCCTGGCAGGTCGATATTCATCAGGTGCGCATCGTGGCGGAGCCGGGGCAGGCGGGCGAACCGACCCCCGAAGGCATCCACCGCGACGGTGCCGAATTCGTGACGGTGCATCTGGCCGAACTCGCCAACGCGACGGGCGGGCAGGTGACGATCTACGACAACGACCGGCAGCCGCTGTATGATCTGACGCTGCAAGCCAGCATGGATACGTATCTGTTCCTCGATCCGCAGGTGCTGCACAGCGTCACGCCGATCCAATCGGCGGACGGCGCGCGTCCGGGCGTGCGCAGCATCCTCACATTCGATTATCACTTCTGGCCGGAACTCGAACGCCCCGACGCCGAATAATCGATGTCCGTGCCCGCTGATCGCGACTCCAAGATCAATCTGCTGTTTGTGACGACCTACGTGGGGCTGGGCGGCGGCGAAACCGCGCTGCTCACGCTGGTGGAGGCGCTGGTCAAGCAGCACCCGCAGATCTGCCCGCATCTGCTGCTGCCGCGCGACGGCCAGCTCGCCGCCCGCTGGCGAGATCACGGCTGGCCGGTGCACCTCACGCGCTGGCGCGGCACGACAATCTACTTCATCCCGGCGATGTGGGGCCGCTTCCCGATCACGCGGCGGATCGCACGGCTGATCCGTGCGCAGGCCATCCGCGCCGTGCACAGCGACTATCACAGCCTGCCGTTCGTCGTCCCCGCCGCCGCGCAGACGCAGATCCCGGCGGTGTGGACGTGTTGGGGTTGGTGGTTCCGCCCGCAGCCCTGGCAGCGCGGCTTCTTCCGGCGGCCCGCCGCGACCTTCGCCTCGTCGTGGGCGATCAAAGCCGGCTTTCTGGGCGATCCACCGTTCATGCCACCCGACGAAATCGAGGTGCTGCCGCCGGGCGTCGACACAACGCGCTTCCGCCCGGAAGTCGCCGCAGAGTCCCGCGATGCCATTCGCGCCGACGCCGGACTCACGCCGGAAACGCCGCTGGTCGCGCTGATCGCCCGCTTTCAGGATGTCAAGGGGCATGACGTATTTCAGGAGATGGCGCGCCTTGTCGCAGCGGAGATCCCAGAGGCGCGCTTCATCGTCGCCGGGGAGAATGTGCACGGTGCCGCTGCCGACGACGCTTACAAAGCGCGCATCCTGGCGACCGCGCACACCGACCCAGTGCTGCGCGAACGGCTGATCTACCTCGGTTTCCGCGCCGATGCCGAGCGGGTGATCGCGGCGGCGGATGTGGTGGTGTGCAGCTCCGATTTCGAAAGCTACGGCATGGTCAACGTCGAAGCGATGGCTTGTGCCCGCCCGGTGGTGAGCACGCGGCGCGGTGGCCCCACCGAGACCGTCGCCGATGGGGAGACCGGCTTCCTCGTCGATCCGCGTGACGCGGCTGGGCTGGCCCGCCATGTGATCGCACTGCTGCGTGACCCGGATCTGCGGGCGCGGATGGGCCGGGCGGGCCGGGCGCGGGTCGAAGCCCGCTTCTCCGCCGAAGCGATGGGCGCGCAGTTCGCACGGGCGCTCGCCCGCCTCGGCGTGATCACCCTCGATTGATGCATGTCCTGCTGATCGCCCGCTGCCCGCCATACCCGCTGCACCTCGGCGACCGCCTGATCGTCTATCACCTGGGCCGCGAACTCGCCCGCCTGGGCCATGTGATCGATCTGCTGGCGTTCAGCGACGATCCGGCGGCGGATTGGGCGGCGCGGGATCACTACGCTGACTTTTTCGATCACATCGAACTGATCGCTGAGCCGCCGCGCTCTGTTGCATCGTATCTGCGCCGCTTGATCGTGCCGGGATCGCGCTGGCCGCGTGCCGAGTCTGCGGCGTGGTCGCCGGAGATGTGGCGGGCGATCCGTGCGCGGCTGGAGTCTGGGGGCTACGACGTTGCGCACCTGTTCGGCGGGGTGCAGGTCTACGAATATCGCTACGCGCTCGGCGATCTGCCGACGATCATCACGCCGTACGAGAGCTACAGCCTGTATCTGCGGCGGGCGCTGGCGGCGGAACGTCGCCCGGCGGATGCGCTACGCTGGCTCATGGCGCAGGCGTATGAGCGCTGGATGTTCACGCCCTACCGCCGCGTGATCGTCGTCAGTGACCGCGACCGCGCCGCTTTGCACGGCTTGAATCTGGCGCTGCCGCTGACGGTGATCCCCAACGGCGTCGATCTGGAGCGGTTTCAGCCGCCCGATCCGGCGGCGCAGGCGCGCGAATCAGCGGTGCTGCTGTTCACCGGGAATTACAGCTACGCCCCGAACCGCGATGCCGCGCTTTATCTGGCCGAGTCGATCCTGCCGCGCGTCCGTGCGCAGATCCCGGCGGCGCGGCTGTGGCTGGTCGGCAGCGATCCGCCGCCGGAACTGCTGGCGCTGCACGGCGATCACATCGCGGTGACGGGTTACGTGCCGGATGTGCGCCCGTATGTGCAGCGGGCGACGGTCTTCGTGAGTGCGCTGCGTTTCGGCGCGGGGATCAAGAACAAGGTGCTGGAGGCGCTGGCGCTCGGCTGCCCGGTTGCCGCGACACCGCTGAGCGTTGACGGGATCGCCGTCACCGACGGGCACGACGCGCTGATCGCGGACGGCGATGCGTTGGTGGGGGCGGTGCTGCGGCTGCTCAGCGATGCGGATTTGCGGGCGCGGCTGGCCGTCAACGGGCGGCGCTTGATCGCGGCGCGCTATAGTTGGGGGCAAGTCGCGGCGCAGTACACGCAGATCTACGCCGAGATCAGCGGGTGAGCGGCCACGCGAGTCCGCCTATCTTCCAAGATCCGCTGCTGACATTGTACACACGGCGCGCTAGAATCGGCGGTGTGAATCGACTGGCGGAGGTGCCTTCCTTGACCGTGACCGCGTTTCCGAAAACCCTGATCATCATCCCGGCGCTCAACGAAGCCGACAGCATCGCCCGCGTGATCGGCGCGATCCATGATCACGCGCCCTGGGCCGATGTGGTGGTGATCAACGACGGCTCGACCGACGCGACCGGCGCGATTGCCGAGGCGCACGGCGCGGTCGTGCTGCACATGCCCTACAACGTCGGGATCGGCGCGGCGGTGCAAGCCGGGTTCGTCTATGCCGTGCGCTGGGGCTACGAAGTCGCGATCCAGAACGACGGCGACGGCCAGCACCCCGCCGAAGAGATCCCCCGCTTGATCGAGGTGTTGCAATCCACCGACGCTGATCTGGTCATTGGGTCGCGCTACATCGAAGATCGTGGCTATCAGACGCCGCGCAGCCGCCGCTTCGGCATCTGGATCCTGGCGCAGCTCATCCACGCGATCACTGGGCTGCGCTGCACCGACCCGACTTCCGGCTTCCGCGCCTCCAACTGGCGGGCGCTTCAGGTGTGCGCACGGACGTATCCCTACGATTACCCGGAGCCGGAAGCCATCGTGATGATGCACCGGGCCGGGCTGCGCGTCCATGAGATTCCCGTGACGATGCGCCAGCGGCTCGGCGGCACGTCGTCGATCACGCCGCTGCGCTCGGCCTACTACATGATCAAAGTCATCCTGGCGATCTTCATCACCCTGCTGCGCAAAACCGAAATCGTGCGCACGGTCGAAAGCTGACCCCCGCCCATGCGCGTGCTGATGATCAGCAAGGCGTGTCTGGTCGGCATCTACCAACGCAAGCTCGAAGCGATTGCCCGGCACGGCGTCACGCTGCTGACGTTGGTGCCGCCCGCCTGGCGCGACGAGCGCGGTGTCATGCCGCTGGAGCGCGCCTACACCGACGGTTATCAACTGGAGACGCTGCCCATCGTTCGCAACGGCGATTATCATCTCCATGCGTATCGCGGGCTGGGCGCAAGGATGCGCCGCTTTCAGCCGGACATCGTGCACATCGACGAAGAACCGTACAACCTGGCGACCTGGCAGGCGCTGTGGCACGCCCGGCGGCTGCGCGCACGGACGCTGTTCTTCACCTGGCAGAACCTCGACCGCCGCTACCCGCCGCCGTTCCGCTGGGGCGAGCGCTGGACGCTGCGGGCGGTCGATCACGCGATTGCTGGCACCGCGAGCGCCGCGCAGGTGTGGCGCGCGAAGGGCTTCGCCGGGCCGCTCACCGTGATCCCGCAGTTCGGCACCGACCCGGATCTGTTCCATCCGCTGGGCGAGCGCCCCTCGGCGCGCCCGTTCACGGTTGGTTACGTGGGGCGGCCGGGCGAAGAGAACGGGATTCATCTGCTGCTTGATGCGGTGGCGCGGCTCGACGGCGCTGGGCGGCTGAGCATCCTCGGTGGCGGGCCGCTGCGCGCTGAGTTGGAAGCACGCGCCGCACGGCTGGGGATCGCGGCGCATGTCACGTTCAGCGATCAGATCCCATCGACGCAGATGCCCGCGCACTATCAGCGCCTGGATGCCCTGGCGCTGCCCTCGCTGACGCGGCCCAACTGGCAGGAACAGTTCGGGCGCGTGCTGGTGGAGGCGATGGCGAGCGGTGTGGCTGTCGTTGGCTCGAGCAGCGGCGCGATCCCCGACGTGATCGGCGACGCCGGGCTGGTCGTCCCCGAAGGGCAGGTGGATACCCTGGCGGCGGCGCTGCGCCGGCTGCAAACCGACACCGATCTGCGGGCGCGGTTGGCGGCGGCGGGCCGCGAGCGGGCGCTGACCCACTTCACGCATGAGCAGGTGGCCGCCGCGACCGTGCGCGTCTACGAGTCGCTGTTGGCCGTGTCACGATGACCGGGATCTTCATCCTGTCGCTCGACACCGAGATCGCGTGGGGCACCTACGGCGCGCGCGACATCGCACGGCAGCGGGCGAACTTCGACAACTACCGCGATCTGGTGCGGCGGCTGATCGATCTGCTGGATGACACGGCGATCCCGGCGACCTGGGCCGTCGTCGGGCATCTGTTCGTCGCGCCGGGGGATCAACCGCCGCCGCTGATCGCGCCGCATTATTCGTGGGCCGCCGCGCCGGATTCAGCGCGCGCGCCCGACCCGGCCCACCCCGATTGGTATCACGCGCCGGATGTGATCGCCATGATCCGCGCCGCAC
>JAADYY010000232.1 GCA_010092805.1 Chloroflexota bacterium
CGGGCGGGATCATTTCGTTCATCATTGGGCTGGGCTACAACTGGTTCTTCTGGACACAGTGGAACGGCCAGACGCCGGGCAAGCGCCTGATGAACATCCGCGTGATCAAGGCCAACGGCGAACCGCTGACCTTCACCGACTCGCTGCTGCGCTACGTCGGCTATTACATCAACACCTTCCTGCTGATGATCGGCTGGATTTGGGCCATCTTCGACAGCAACCGTCAGGGCTTCCACGACAAGCTGGCGAGCACCTACGTCGTGCGCGCCTAGCCACGCCCACGATCCACACGGTCAGCGGGGCGGCGGAGATCGACCGCCCCCGCCGACTTTCCCTCACTGATCCCGCCGCTGATTGAGCAAATCGCCCAGAAATCCCCCGAAAACTTGGCATCCCTGCACAGCAACCTCTATCATATCCGGGGTCGCAACCTCGAATAGATGGATTGCGGCGCATCCATCTGCACCATCTGCACGCTTTGAAGATTGGTTGAAGAGACCTTAAGGAGAATCCTGACCATGCGTAAATTGCTTTCGTTGTTTGTGGTGCTGGCGCTGCTGGCGCTGATCATGGTGCCGGCTGCCGCACAGGACGACACCATCCGCATCGGTGCGCTCATCAAGACGCAGAGCAACAACTTCTTCCAGATCATGGCCGACGGCTACGAGTTCGCGGCGGAACGCTACGGCGTCGAGATCGTGATCGGCAGCAACGTCCGTGAGGGCGACAGCGCCGAGCAGCTCGCCATTCTGGAAGGCTGGCTCAACGAGGGCGGCTTCGACGCCTTCATCGTCACGCCCACCCGCGCCACCAGCCTGAATTCGGCGCTGGTTGAGGCGACCGCCCAGGGCATCCCGGTGATCAACATCGACGAGCTGATCCCGACCGACGTGCTGGCCGACGAGGGCATCGAACTGGCCGCGCAGATCGCGTCGAACAACGTGCGCGCCGGCCAATTCGCCGGCGAATACGTCGTCAGCCAGCTTGAGGCGGGCGCGGAAGTCGCCGTGATCGAGGGCGCGCCGGGCACCACCAGCAGCATCGACCGCGTGACCGGCTTCACCGAAGCCGCCACCGCCGGCGGCCTGAACGTCGTCGCCAGCCAGACGGCCAACTGGGATCGGGCGGAGGCGTTCAACGTCGCCAGCAACATTTTGCAGGGCAACCCGAACGTGCAGGCGTTCTTCGCCGCCAATGATGGCATGGGCCTGGGCGTCGTCGAAGCGATTGAAGCCGCCGGGCGTGCGGGTGAGATCATCGTCGTCAGCGTCGATGCCATCCCCGAAGCGCTGGCCGCCGTCGAGGAAGGGCGCTTGGCCGGGACGGTCGCGCAGTTCCCCGACGAAATGGCGGTGCTGGCCGTCGAGGCGATGCTGAAGGTCGTTGAGGGCCGCCCGATTGCGCCACAGCTCGAATCGCCCGTCGTGCTGATCACGCAGGAGAACCTCGACGGCGCGGGCAGCCAGCTCGGCGACCCGGCGCTCGGCGATCTGCGCATCGGCGCGCTGACCAAGAACCTGAGCAACGAATTCTTCCTCACCATGATCGAGGGCTACGAGCTGGCCGCCGCCAATCTCGGCATCGAGATCGTCACGGGCAGCACCCCCACCGAAGACGCCGCCGCCGAACAGCTCGCGATTCTGGAAGGCTGGCTCAACGAGGGTGGCTTCGACGGCTTCGCGGTGACGCCGTTCCGCGCCACCAGCCTCAACAGCGGCCTGGAAGTGGCGACCGAGCAGGGCCTGCCGATCATCAACCTGGACGAGCTGATCCCGGCGGATGCACAGGCAGGCATCGACATCGCCGCGCAGATCGCCTCGAACAACGTCCGCGCCGGGTCGGTGGCGGCGGATCTGGTGTTGGATCTCATCGAAGAAGGGGCCGAAGTCGCCGTGATCGAGGGCGCGCCGGGCACCACCAGCAGCATCGACCGCGTGACTGGCTTCACCGACGGCGCGACCGCCGGCGGCCTGAACGTCGTCGCCAGCCAGACGGCCAACTGGGATCGCGCGGAAGCCTTCAACGTGGCGACCAACATCCTGCAGGGCAACCCGAACATTCAGGCGTTCTTCGCCGCCAATGACGGCATGGGCCTGGGCGTCGTCGAAGCGATTGAAGCCGCCGGGCGTGCGGGCGAGATCGTCGTTGTCAGCGTCGATGCCATCCCCGAAGCGCTGGCCGCCGTCGAGGAAGGGCGCTTGGCCGGGACGGTCGCGCAGTTCCCCGACGAAATGGCCTACCTGGCTGTTGAGGCGCTCATCAAGGTGATCGAAGGCCGCCCGGTGGCCCCATTCATCGAATCGCCCGTGATCGTCATCACGCAGGACAACCTGCCGGAGTAAGCCGCGCACCCGGGCCAAGCTCGCCCCACCGAAGGATCGAGACCGAAGGATCGAGCCGCCGATCTGATCAAGCCCCTCTCCCAGGGCCACCAGCCCGCCGGGAGAGGGCGTCAGGGAGAGCGCATCGGTGCGCGCCGCAAGCGGTTGATCTGCCGCCGGAAGCGCAAGTGATCGCCGGGGGTGGGCGAAAACCACTGCTGGCTGGCGAGATCGTCGCGCTGGTACGGCTGCAACTGGTCGGCCAGCGCCGCTTCGACCGCCGCGATCATCAGCGGCAGCCCGGCCAGATATTGCTTGACGGGCAGCGTCCGATAGGTGTCGGTGTGCGGGTCGATGCTGATCACCGCCTGGCCGAGGATCGCGCCCGTATCCACGCCCGGATCGATCAGGTGGACGGTCGTCCCCGCGAGGTCGGGGCGGCCTTCGGTGATCGCCCAGTACGCGCCGTGTACCCCACGATAGCGCGGCGTGATGCCGCAGTGGATGTTGATGAACGTCGGCGCGAGCGCCAACACCCGCCGCGCAATGATCCCCGTGCCGCTGACGACCACCGCGCCCGGCTGCACCGCGCTGATCAGCGTGCTGACTTCCGGCCCGTTGACCGACTCGACCTCGATCACCGGCAGCCGATCATCCGGTGGGCGGATGTCGTGCCCGGCCAACAGCCACGCGATCTGCTTGCGTGAGCGCGGGCGAATCCACAGCCGATCATAAACCAGGAACGCGATCTGCCCGGCGACGACCCACATGCCTAACCGCTTCAGGCGGTAGCGCAGCAGCTTGCGCCCGTGATGCCCGCCGACGAACACCACCCGCGCGATCTCGAAGTGGGCGGCCAGCGCGTTGATCAGCAAATAGGTCGTGGCGCTGCGCTCAGCCAGGATCAGCAGTGGGGCGGTCGGCATCGATCAATACGCTCACAGGGAATGGGGAGCGGGGCGAACCGCGCGATCCGCCCCGGCAACGATGCCCTATTGGGTGGATTCACTCGACTCGCCATCGCCGGACGCCATCGCGTCAGCCGCCGCGCCCGGCGTCTTCGGGGTCAGTGCCTGAATCAGCGCGACTTCGTCATCATGCGCCAGCGAAGTTTGCAGCACCTTCGGGTTGAATTCGCGCAGCTCTTCGGCAATCTTGTCAACGGTCACCTTGCGCACCAGCACGAACAGCGCCGAAGCACCCGGTTGCAGCGTCGCACCGACTTCGCGCATGAAGTCATCGTTGATGCCGATATCGGTGAGCGCGCCGCCTGCCGCGCCCGCGCCCGCACCCACCGCCAGCCCCAGCAGCGGGTTCAGGAACAGCAGCCCGATTAACGACCCCCACAGCGCGCCGTTGACCGCGCCCGCTGCCGTCAGGTTGATCGCCTGATCCAGCTTGACCTTGCCCGCTTCGTTGCGGGTCACCACGACCGCGTCTTCCAGTTCCACTAAATGTGCGCGCTGCCATTCGACGACGCGCTGGCGCACGATCCCCGCCGTGTCGGTTCCGTCAAAGCACAGTACCACCAGATCGCTCATGTTGAAATATCTCCCTGTTGTGGATTTGCAATTGTGTCGGCTGTCGATGGAGAATTGCTAGCTTTCGCCGCCGCCAAGTATAGCGCCCACGCAGGGGTTTTGCAGCGGATTGCTGTCCTCACCCAGGGCAATCGCATCAAATTTGTTCTACAGCATATGGTCTTTTGTGACCC
>JAADYY010000233.1 GCA_010092805.1 Chloroflexota bacterium
CGCGGTAGCACACCGCGCCCGATCTGTTGTCCGATGCACGGTGGTAGCTACACGCGCCCACCATGCTTTCCTCCACCCGCTAAAGACGGGTGGTTTCCATCAAGGAGGTTTCGATGATTTCACGTAAGCATGTTCTGTTCGTTCTGGTCGTCGTCGTGCTGCTCATTCCCTCGGCGGCGTTCGCGCAAGATCTCAACTTCAACCTGGAGCCGACCTTCGGCGAAACCAGCCTGTCGGCGGGCTTCGTGCCGGATCCGTTTGAGGTGGACATCGTCAGCGGCGGCAGCGTCGAGGTGTTCGCGCAGCCGGGCCTGCCGTCGGGCTGCACCGGCTACGCTGCCGAAGCGCCAGACTTCAGCCTGTTCTGGGAAGGTGACTCCAGCAACCTGCGCTTCTTCGTCAGCAGCAACGGCGACACCACGCTGATCGTCAACGACCCGGCCACCGACTGGTTCTGCGACGACGACTCGGACGGCACGCTTAACCCCACCGTTGACATCGCCAACCCGCTGGCAGGCCGCTACGACATCTGGGTCGGCAGCTTCTCGGAAGGCGATTTCATCAACAGCACCCTGTACATCACCGAACTGGACTTCGGCCCCAGCGACTTCCCGTTTGAGGGCGGCAGCGACGACTTCAACGGCGGCATGGGCGGCCTGGACTTCAACCTGGAACCGAACTTCGGTGAAGCCGAACTCGCGGCGGGCTTCCTGCCGGATCCGTTTGAGGTCGAACTCGTCAGCGGCGGTGATGTCGCTGTCTTCACCCTCGACCTACCCAGCGGCTGCACCGGCTACGCCACCGAAGCGCCGGACTTCAGCCTGTTCTGGGAAGGTGACTCCAGCGAGCTGCGCTTCTTCGTCAGCAGCGGCGGCGACACCACGCTGATCGTCAACGACCCGGCCACCGACTGGTTCTGCAACGACGACTCGGACGGCACGCTCAACCCCACCGTCTCCATCGAAGATCCGCTGGAAGGCCGCTACGACATCTGGGTGGGCAGCTTCTCGTCGGATGACTTCCTGGATGCCGTGCTCTACGTCACCGAACTCGACTTCGGCCCCAGCGACTTCCCGATGGGCAACTAAGCCGCTTTAAGTTAACGCCACCGCAAGCGATGTGATTGCAGCCGGGGGGACAATCTTGATTGTCCCCCTTGTTTTTTCGGCCTGATCACCCGCCCGCCGCCACCGCGCGCTGATACACCCAGTAGCGCCCGCGCGTGATGACGAATTCGGTCGGCGGCGCGAACCCGGCGGCTTCGGCGGCGGCGCAGTGCGCAACATCCACCTCAAAGCAGATGGCGACATCCACCGCCAGCGCGTTGAGCGCCCCAGCCAAATCGAGGTCATGCACGCCCGCATAGACCTTCAGCCCGTTCCAGCCCACAAACGCCCGGTCTGCGCCCAGGGTGAACCAGAAGACATCATCGCCGACGACCGCCGCGCCCGCCGGAATCTGCCAGGAGAGCAGATCGACTTCGGCCAGCAACCGCCGATTCAGATCCGCGTCGATCTCGACGGCCATGTCGCGCAGTGGGGCGGCGGCCAGCGCCGGCAGCAGCACAAACGCCCCCACGATCACGGTGACGCGCCAGCGCAGCGCCACCGCCAGCACATAAGCGATGAACGGCGCGAACAGCGCCAGATAACCGTAACTGCCGCCCACGCCCAGAATCAGCGCCAGCAGCCCGCCGATAGCGGTCACCACCACCCAGCGCTGAGTCGGGGTGCCGCAGCAGATCACCGCCACCACAGCCGCGCTGATCGTCAATAGTTCGGCGGGTGCGAGGATCAGATTGAAGCGGCCATAATAGCCGACAAGCCGATCAACCCCGCCGCGAAAATTCCCCAGCGCGCGGTAGTAGGCGAAGTAGTCCGTGAAGCGTTCCCACCCGGTTGGGTCCAGGACGAAGCGGGTGAACCCATACACCCCCAGCGCGACCCCGCAGCCCAGCCCATACAGCAGCAGCGGCCTGAAGCGCCGCGTCCGCGCCGCGATCACCAGGCCGACGACGGCGGCGACCGTCAGCGCGGCGGTAGGGATCGTCTCCAGGCCGCTGTACAGGCTCAGGCCGCCCGCCAACAACCAGATCGCCCGTTGGCGTCGGCCCTCCCAGTAGCCCAGCAGCGCGATCAGCAGCAGCGCGCCAAACACCGCCAACCCAATATCCTGGCGCAGGTTATGCGTGGTGCGCACAAAGCCGCTGAAGCTCAGCAGCCCCACCCACGCGATGATCGCGGCGCTGCGCGGCGTCCAGCGCCACAGCGCCGCCCCGGTGATGAGCGCCGCCGCCACCCCCACCATCAGCGGGAAGCCGCGCAGTGTCTCCAGCGAGACGCCCGCCGTGTGCAGCCAACCGCCCATCAGCAGGTAGTAGTAGGGCGCGACCGGATCGGGCGTGCCGAAGGCCGACGCGATGTACACGCGGTCGAGCACCCCGCCAGCCGCAGCGCTGATCGCCAAGCTGCCGAGTTCGGCTTCGTCCGGCGTATCGAGGAGCATGTAGCGCCCGACGCTGACGACATGATACGTGCTGAGCGCCACCCCCCAGCCGACCGCCGCGATCACGGCGTAGCGCAGCAGCCGCGGTTCGGGCGGGGCCAGCGGGCGCGCCACCACGAGCAGCGCCAGCAGCCCGCTCAGCGCCACCAGATGCGCGATCACCAGCCACAACGTCAGCGGGTACTGATACAGCCGCGTCACCTGCCCCGGCCCGTTGAGCTGCATCGCCGCCACCGCGATCACGCCCGCCAGCCCGATCACCAGCGCACGGCCATCGCGCAGTTCCCGGCGGAGCTGCGGCTCGAAGGCACAGGCGGCCAGCGTGAGGATCAGCAGCGCGGCGTAGAGCAGCGGCAGCGCTTCGGCGGCCAGGCCGTAATCGCGCCACAAGACCTCGGCCATCTCTGGCGCGCGGCTGGTGACAAAGCACAAAACAACCGCTGTGGAGGCCACAGCGGTCAGGGTGATCAGACGTTGGCGCGCCCAGCCGGGCAGGCGCTCAACCGGCGTTGGCACCCGGCGGCTCGTAGTAGACGCCTTCGGTCCGCTCGATGGTTTGGCGGTGCTCCTGCCAATGGAAGAGGAACAGGACTTGCAGCGCTTGTTCAACGGTTAACTGCTTTTCGGCAGGCGGATAGTAGAACGTTCTGGTGAACCGTTCCAGCGGCACCTGCAAGATAAATTCCCCGATGCGCGCTTCGTTCGCTTTGATCTCGGTGATGGTGGTCGCCAGCAGCCGGCGCTGAAACACCCGCGTGGTGATGTTGTTGACGCGGTTCCAGCTCGCCTTCGACACCTTTGGCTGCAACCCCAGCAGTGCCAGCTTGACGGCGATCAGCGAGATGTTATCCGTAAAATGCAGATGTGCCAACATCGCGGCTGGCGACCAGCCGTGATAACGCGGCGCATACACGCGGTCGCCGGGCAGCCCTTCGGCCAGTTCGACCACCGCCCGGCGCACGCGGCGCATATCCGCCAGCAGCGTCTGACGGTCTTGCTCCGTATCCAGGAAGCGAAAATCCCAACTCGATGCCAGTTCCATAGCTCGTGCCTTCAACCTAGAAAGTTTTTCCTGATCTTACGCGGTTCGCCGCCTGTCGTCAACCAAAGGTAAGCATCCCGTCATACATCCGTTGACCGCGCCCCGCACGCGCTGCTCCGTTGCCAGCCCTCGGCGGTTCGGGGGATGCGGGCCAAACAGCCAGCCGCTCCATTCGCCCGCGAAGCTGTGGGAGCGGGGGGGCGCGGCGCGCCGGGGTGAGGGCGATACCAGGGTCACAAAAGACCATATGCTGTAGAACAAATTTGATGCGATTGCCCTGCCCCGGGGGCGCTCATCTGTGCGGGTTTCACGCGGTTAGGGCTATAATCAGTACAACGCATCATTGACCAGGAGGAGTGCTGTGTCCGAAAATCAAGACCCGCGCGCGTATCTCGAACAAATTGAGGATGACAAGAAGCGCGCCGATTCGCTGGCGATCATGGCGCTGATGCAGGAGGTCACGGGCGAGCCGCCCGTGATGTGGGGATCGATTGTCGGGTTTGGGCGCTACCATTACCGTTACGCCAGCGGGCGCGAAGGCGATTGGTTTTTGGCGGGGTTTGCGCCGCGCAAGCAAAACCTGTCGCTGTATATCACCGCCGGGTTCGACGAATACGGCGAACTCCTGGAAAAGCTGGGCAAGCACAAAATCGGCAAAGCCTGCCTGTACATCAAGAAGCTGGCCGATGTGGACGAAACCGTGCTGCGTGAGCTGGTCAAGCGCTCGGCGGAGCACACAGCCGCCACCTACTCGCCCAGCGACTCCTAGCCTGTTCGCCGATCAGTCGAAGCGCTGCGCCAGCACCAGCACATAGGCCCCGGTCGTAGCCGGGTCGCCGGTGGTGCCGGTGTAGCGCGTCGCCTGGATGTAGTACAGGCCGTCGGCGGGCAGTTCGTAGCGCTCGATCAGCGAGTTCTGGCCGTTGCCGCCGTCGTCATCGCTGGTGAGCAGGTTGAAGTTTTCGTCGAGCAGCGCCACCACCGGGTCGAGGTTGCCCCCGGCGCGGCTCAGCGAGATGGTGATGGCGTCGCCCGCCGCGCCCGCAAACAGATAGAGCTGCTGCGTCTCCGTCGGCGTGATCGCGCCCGTGATCGTGCTGCCATACTGAAGCTGCGGCGCGCTTTCGACCACACCGTCGAACAGATTCCCCAGCCGCTCTAACGTGAGGCTGTAGCCGCCCGTCGTCGTGCCGTCGGCGCGCTGATAGCGCGTGGCGATCACGTAATAGGTGCCGTTGGCGGGCAGCACAAACCGCTGGATGGCGGCGTTCTGGCCGCTGCCGCCGTCGTCATCGACGATCAATTCGTTCAGGTTGACATCGGCGATGGCGATCAGCGGGTCGAGATTGCCGCTTGTGCGATCCATGCGCACGGCGACGACATCATCGCGGCGGCCCTCGAAGCGGTAAAACTGCACATCCCGCACAGGCGTCAGCTCCCCGCTAACGGCTTCGCCCACTTCCAGCCGGATCGCGGCGTCGGCGCGCGCCCCCAAACCACTTTGCCCGGAGGCGGTGAGCGTCAGCACGAACTCGCCGCGACTGCGCCCCGACTCCTGACCGTAGCGCGTCGCCACGATCACATAGGTGCCGGATTCCTGAATGAGCAGGTTGTCGATGGCCGCGTCGAGTGGGTTGCTGCCGATGGTGTCGTCGTTTTCGGCGACCACTTGCGCCGGACGATCTGGTTGGGGGTAGACGATTTGCAGCGACGGATCTAGATCGCCGCTGGCCCGCTGCATCCGCACACTGACGATGTCGCCGCGTTCGGCGCGGAAGCTGTAATACATCTGCGGGCTGAGGTCGGTGATCGAGTTGATGATCGAGTCGCCGTAGCGCAGCGCGCTGCCCGACGCCGAACTCACGCCGACGCGCTCGACGGTGAGCACATAATCGCCCGCCGTGCTGCCCAACCGCATCCCGAAGCGCGCCACGATCACGGTATAGGTGCCGCTGGCGGGGATCGTCAGGGGGGGCAGCGTGACGCCGCGCGCGCCAGCGCTGTCATCGCGGGTATCCAGCACGACGCCGCCGGGGTCGAGTACAGTCAAGACCGGGTCGAGCGTGCCCGCTGTGACCGTCAGCGTGACGGCCAGCACCTCGCCGCGCAGCGCCTCGAAGGTGTAGACGGCACGCGGCGCTGCAAAGCTCAGGCTGCCCGTGACGGGCTGGCCGTAACGGATTGCTTCGGCGCTCTCGGCCAGATCAACCGGATCGCTCTGCGCCCCGACCGGTGTCAGCCCGATCAGCAGGGCGGACGCAACCCAAACAATGATGTTCAACCACAATGCACGGTGCAAGCGGACAGCCTCGGCAGTTCGTCGATACACAACCTTGGGCGATCAGCCGCGCCGGGCACGCCAACGCAGCGCCGCCACCGTCCCCAGCGCGGCCAGCACCGCCACCGATCCAGCGGCGGCTTGCAGCCCAAAGCGGATCGTGCGGGTGAGCGGGCGCTTGAAGTAGGTGGCACCGGGAATATCCGTCTGGATGTGGCTGGTGTGCCCGTCGGCGTCGCGCACAAAGATCAGCCGCACTGTGCCCAGCGCCTTGACGCGGAAGATCAGCGGATCGTCAGGGTCGGTGCGCTGCAAGACCTGCCCGCTGCTCAGCGGGCCGAACAGGGCGCGCACCATCAGCCGATTCTTGTGGATGTAGACTTCCAGCTCAGCGCCCGCCAGCAATGGGCGAAACGCCGTGTTGAGTTCCGGGCCGGGGCCATAGGTGCCCACCAATTCGTTCCACAGGTGCGGCGTAGCGGGCAGCGCGTCATCTGCCGGGTGCTTGTGTGGGTTGGGCACGTCCAGCAGCCGCGCCATGATCTCGGTGGCGAGGGCGTTGGGCGTCAGCCGGGTGATGTTCGTGAAGACGATCACGCCGTAGCGCTGTTCCGGGGCCAGCAGCATCGACGAGACGAAGCCCGACCAGCCGCCGTCGTGCCCAAACACGCGCTGACCGCCGAAGTCGCTCAGCAAAAATGCCAGCCCCATGACCGGTAGGCGCGGGTGCGGGCTGAACTGCACGCGGGTCATTTCGGCCAGCGTCTCCGGCTTGATGACGCCGCCGCCGTCGTTCAGCAGCGCGACCATGTACTTCGCCATGTCCTCAACGTTGGAGAACACCGATCCAGCGCCCAGCGGCAGAATATCCAGGTAGCGCACGGCTTGCAGGCCGCGCCGACCCACGTCGTAGCCTTCCGCCAGCAGATCCTCGACGCGCGCGCTGCGCAGGTAATCGCTGTGCTGCATCCCCAGCGGCTCAAAGAGGTGGTCGATCATGTAGCCGGCGAACGGCTGCCCGCTGATGTCTTCGATCAACTGGCCCAGCGTGCCAAAGCCGTGATTGGCGTAGACCCAGCGCTCCTCTGGGCGGAGCGGCGGCGCGATGGACGGCGCGTAAAATTCGTTGAGCGCCGGGCGCGGCTGCTTGGGATCGTGGGCCAGACCCGCGCCGGGGCGCAGCACATCGCTAAGGCGCGGAAACTCGCCCAGGCCGCCCGTGTGCGTCAGCAGGTGCCGAAAGGTGACGGGCTGGGCCTGCGGGTCGCGGTGCTGAATCGTGTAGCCCTTCAGGTAGTCGTTGACCGGGTCGTCGAGCTGAAAGCGCCCGGCTTCCCACAACTGCATCAGGCCGATGGCCGTCATCGTCTTCGAGATGGAGCCGATGCGAAACACGGTCTGCGGCGTGACGGGCACATCGTCGGGGACGGGTTCGCCCTGGGACGCGGCGGCTTTGGCTTTTGCCACCCCGTAGCCTTTGGCAAACACCAGTTGATCGCCGCTGACGACGCCAACCGCGACGCCGGGCAGCCCATTCTCGTTGATGGCCTCGGTGACCACTGCATCGATGGAGCGTAAGACGTTGGTGAGCCGTTCGTCGAGCATCGCTCTGGGTCCTTCCTGCCGCCCGCGCCGGCGGGATCAGCGTTCGTAAACCAGCCGCCCTCCAATATACGTCTGATCGACGTGAATGTCGAGCAGCACATCCGAATATTCGGCGGCCAACGGGTCGGCGCTCAGCACCACCAAATCCGCCCATTTCCCTGGCGTGATGCTGCCGACCGTCCCGGCGTCACCGCTGGCGATGGCCCCGCCCATCGTGTAAGCGTAGAGCGCCTCCCCCACCGTGATCGCCTGGTCGGGCGCGATGGGAGCGCCGTCTGGCCCGCGCCGATCCAGCGCTGCCTTGATGCCCAGCAGCGGGTTGTCGTCGGGCACGACGGGCGCATCGGTGCTCAGCGCGACGGTCAGCCCGGCGTCCAGCATCGAGCGCACCGGGTAGCAGTTGGCCAGCAACGCATCGGGCAGATAGCGCCGGAACGACGCGCCCAGCGCGGGCAGAAACACCGTCTGCGGCACCGCGATGATCCCTAAAGCGGCACAGCGCCGCAGTTGATCCGCAGTGGGCAAGCCCAGGTGCTCGATGCGGTGGCGCAGTTCTGGCTGTGGGCGCTGATGCAGGATGTCCTCATAAATCGTCAGCACCTGCTCGATGGCCGCCGCGCCAATCGCGTGGACGCCGATGCGGTAATCGGCGGTGTGCGCTTCCCACATCAGCTCGCGCAGAGTATCGGTTTCAAAGCGCAGCACGCCTTGATCGGTGCTGCCCTTATACGGCTGCCCAATCGCGGCGGTCGCGCCGCTCAGCCCGCCGTCGGCGAAGAATTTCACCCCGTCAATGCGCAGCATCTCGCCGATGTAGCGTTCCGGCAGCGGGTAAGGGGCGCTCGCGCCATCCGCCCAACGCATCGCCAGCCCGTTGACGCGCAGCGCGAGATCGGCGTCGGCGTCGAGCTTGCGATACACCCGCATCTGATCCGGTTCGATCATCGGGTCGGTGGCGCTGGTGATCCCCAGGCGCAGTTGGTGAAAGGTCGCTTCACGGATGGCGTGGCCGACCGTTTCATCGTCCAGCGGCGGCACCACCCGGTTGATCAACCCCATCGCCGTCTCTTTGATCAGGCCCGTCGGCTCGCCGTCGGCGTCGCGGTCGATCACGCCGCCGGGTGGAGCTGGGGTTTGGGCGGTGATGCCCGCCAATTCGAGCGCGCGGCTGTTGGCGACCAGCATATGCCCGCAGGTGCGCCGCACCGCCAGCGGGTGATCTGTGCTGGCAGCGTCGAGATCGGCGCGGGTGGGGTGGCGGCCCTCTGCCAGCGTGACCTCGTTGTAGCCGCGCCCCGTGATCCATTGGCCGGGCGGGGTTTCGGCGGCCCGCGCCCGGAACTGGTTGATCAGGGCGGGCAGGTCGGGCGCGACGTGGGCGCGGGCGTCGACTTGCACCGTCAGCAGCAGCCCTAACTGCCAGATGTGGACGTGCGCGTCGTTGAAGCCAGGGATCATCGTGCGCCCGCCGAGATCGATGATCTGGGTGCCTGGTTCAAAGGTCGGGAACTGCTCCAGCCGCCCCACCAGTTCAATTTTGCCGGTCTGCGAATTCACGACCATCGCCGACGCGCGCGGGCGCGCCGCGTCCATGGTGTGGATGATGCCGTTGAAGAAGATGATCATCGCGTTGTAGTCCGTGTACTGTCTGTCTGTGAAGCCAAAATCTGTAAAGCCTCTACCCGCTATTGTACGCCGACTGTCACGGACGGCCTAGTCTTGGAGTGCGGTCTTGACCTGGTTAGGGCTTTAGCCCGCCGCAAGCCGCGCCGTTTTAACGGCTGCGGTTAGGCGATTTCGGCTTTAGCCGAATTAACCCTTGCACAGACAAAATACAAACGCGCGGGGCGGCCACAGGTTCGCGCCGCCCCACTGTACAACAATGGTCCCGCGATCATCCTCGCAGACTCGCGGCCTAGACGAACGACCCCGCGCACACCGTCACGACCTGGCCGGTCATGCCGCTGGCCTCGTCGGACATCAGGAAAGCGGCGGTCGCGGCGGTCTCCGCCACCGTGATCGGGCGGCCTAGCGGCGGCAGGCTCATTTGTGGGGGCTGCCCGCTGATGTCTATCTGGCCCGCCGTCGTCTCCTGGATCGTGCGGGTTTCCGGCATCCCCGAACCGCGCACCACGTTGACGCGCACGCCCGCCGGGCCGAACTCTCCCGCCAGCGAGCGGGCCAACGCCTCAACCGCACCACACGCCGCCGTGATCCCGGCCATGTGCGC
>JAADYY010000234.1 GCA_010092805.1 Chloroflexota bacterium
TGCCGGAACCGTTGGCCAGCGCGCTGCCCAGCAACCATTTTTTCGCCGTCGAGATCGCGTTTACGGTGCTGCTGTTCACCGAAGTCGTCAGCCTGATCTTCGGTTTGACGCGCTCATTCTCGCGCTCGATTGGGATTCAGCTCGAAATTCTCTCGCTGATTCTGCTGCGCGATACGTTCAAGCAGTTCACCACCTTCAGCGAGCCGCTGGAATGGGAACTGGTGATCGACAGCATTGTCCCGATGATCGCCGACTCGTTAGGGGCGCTGTCCATCTTCGTGATCATCGGCTTGTACTACCGGCTGTTGAAAAGCCGGCCTATCGGCCCTGAAGTTGACCAGCGGCAGTTCGTTACCTACAAAAAGCTGATCGCGCTGGGGTTGATCTTCGTGTTCGCAATCATCGGCCTCGTCGATCTATGGCGGCTGGTCACCGGGCAGGAGACGTACCCCTTCTTCGAGACGTTCTACACTGTGCTGATCTTCACAGATGTGTTGATGGTATTGCTCTCGCTGCGCTACAGCCATGATTTTTCGGTGACGTTCCGCAACTTCGGCTTTTCGATTGTGACGGTGTTCATCCGCCTGACGCTGATCGCGCCAACGTTGATCGGCGTGCTCATGGGGATTGGGACGGCGTTATTCGCGCTGGCGCTCACTTACGCATACAACGTCAGCGGGCGCTTGATCTTTCAAGGCGCTTCCGACCTGGAGAAGAGCCACCAAGTGGCCCAAAGCGCAGAACCGGAGCACACGCCCGAACCCCAACCGCACGGTGACGGCGCGCGCGTGCCCGCTTCCGGCGACTGATCGCGGGGTGGCACCAACTGGGTCGCTGGGCTAACGCTCGTTGGCGGGCTTGAGCCGCCAGGGCAGCCCAGCGACCAGCAGCAGCACCTCGTCGGCGGCCCGCGCCAGCCGCTGATTGGCGCGCCCCAGCGAGTCGCGGTAGAACCGCCCTAACGCCGACATCGGCACGATCCCCATGCCGACTTCGTTGCTGACAATCAACCAGGTGGCGTCACTGGCTGCATAAGCGCGCAGCAGCCCCTCGATCTCGTCCAGAATCACCGCGTCAGACTGCTCTTGCGTGCAATCTTCCGGCAGCGTCAGCAGCGCATTGGCCGCCAGCAGCGTAATGCAGTCGAGCAGCAGTGTGTCGTAGCCGCCGCCGTAATTCAGGATCGCCTCGCCGACGCGCAGCGGCACCTCTAACGTCGCCCAATGATCGGGGCGGGTGGCGCGGTGGTGGGCGATCCGTGCGGCCATCTCGTCATCGCTGGCTTGCGCCGTCGCCACAAACAGCACCTCGCGCCCGTGATCCCGCGCCCATTGTTCAGCGTAGGCGCTCTTGCCGCTGCGCGCCCCGCCCAGCAGAAAAATCAGCCGCTTGCCCACGCTTCACCCCCAATTCGCCACGAGATTCAAGCCGATCAAGCAAAGCAGCTCGGTCATTTCGCACAGCGCGCCGTAAACATCGCCTGTCAAGCCGCCGCCCAACTGCCGCGCCGCCCACATCCCGCCGAGGCCGACCGTCGCCAACCCGATCACGATCACCAGGGCTGCCACGCGCCAATCTCCGCTGGCGCTGATCACAACCGGCAGCGTGATCAGCGTCGCGCCGATGCGCTGTGCGCGGCCTAGCCCCGTGCGATAGTGGCCGCCCAGACTCGCCTGGGTGCGGCGGGCATACGGAAACCCGACGGCGGCCAGCACCAGCACCCACCGCCCAACAACCGGCGGCAGAATCAGCAGGCGCGCGTCGAGCGCCCGCAGCGCCAGATATTTGCCGAGCAGCACCAGCGTCAGCGTGATGACGGCCCACGATCCCGCACGCGGATCTTTCATGATCTCCAGGCGGCGCGCCGCTGGGACGGCAGCCAGCAGGCCGTCGGCGCTGTCCCCCAACCCATCGAGGTGCAGGCCCCCCGTGATGATCACCCAGGCGGCCAGCGCGACAAACGCCGTGAGATCGGGGCTGAACGGCGCGAAGCGGGCCACCCCCGCGATCAGCAGCCCGATCAGCAGGCCGACGAGCGGAAACCACGTGAAGATCCAGCCCGGCTGCCGCCCCGTTGGGAACCCGAACGGCAGGATCGTCAGGAAGGTGAACGCGCCGCGCACATCAGCCCACATCGAGCGCCCCCATCTCGTTGAGCGTCCGCACCGCCGCTTCGATGATCGGCAGTGCGAGCACCGCCCCGGTGCCTTCGCCCAACCGCATGTCGAGATCAAGCAGCGGATCGAGGCCGAGGTGGGCCAGGGCGATACGATGGCCTGGCTCGGCGCTCTGGTGTCCCGCGATCAAGAAGCGTGTCACCTCCGGCTTGAGCTGCTGCGCGATCAGCGCCGCCGCTGTGCAGATCAGCCCGTCGATCACGACCGGGATGCGCTGGCTGGCCGCCTCGATCATCGCCCCAGCCAACGCGCCGATCTCCAGGCCGCCGACTTTCATCAGCGTCTGGTCGTCGGCGGGGGCGTGCAGCCGCAGCGCCGCCGCGATCAGTGCGATTTTATGCGCCAACTGCGCCGCATCGATGCCCGTCCCGCGCCCGGTGACTTCCGCGACCGGACGCCCGCAGATCGCGGCGATGATCGCGCTGGCCGGGGTCGTGTTGCCAATGCCCATCTCGCCAAGCGCCAGAATATCCAGGCCGCGTGCCAGCTCACGCTGAACCACATCACGGCCCAGCCTGATCGCGGCGGCGGTCTGATCGGCGGTGAGGGCCGGGCCGCTGGTGAAATCGGCGGTGCCGTGCGCGATCTTGCCGTCGATCAGGTCTGGATGACTCAGATCAGCGTTGACGCCGGCATCAACCACCACCACGCGCGCGCCCATTTGCCGCGCCAGCACATTGATTGCGGCGTGGCCTGCCAGAAACTGCCCAACCATATACGCGGTGACCGCCTGCGGCACCGTGCTGATGTTGTGCGCCGTCACACCATGATCGCCCGCGAAGACGATCACCGCGCGGCGTTCCGGCAGCCAATCGCGGCGTCCGGTCATGCCGGCCAAGTGGACAGACAGCGGCTCCAATGCGCCCAACGCGCCCGCTGGTTTGACGCGTGTCGCTTGGCGTTCGCGGGCGCGCTGCTGTGCCGCCTCATCTAAATCTGGGATGCTAGGGATGTTGGTTGCATCCATCAGTAATCGTCCTTTATCATTACACCGCA
>JAADYY010000235.1 GCA_010092805.1 Chloroflexota bacterium
CCGTTAGTCGCCATCCTCGCGCAGGTCATCGCCGCGCCGGAGATCACGCCGCGCGAGATCGACCAACTGATCCGCGCGCAGGCCAAAGGCGGCGGGCGCATGTATGGCCGCGACGAACTGATCCGTGCGTATCGGCTGTTCGCCAATTCGGGTGACCTGCCGCCGTTCGATCAAACGATCATCGAGCGGTTGCGGCGCAAACCCGTGCGCACCAGTTCCGGCGTCACGCCCGTGACGGTGCTCACCAAGCCGTTCCCGTGCCCCGGCGAATGCATCTTCTGCCCCAACGATGTGCGAATGCCGAAAAGCTACCTCTCGGATGAGCCGGGGGCGCAGCGCGCCGAACAAAACAGCTTCGATCCGTACTTGCAGACGTATACGCGGCTGAAAACCTACTTCAGCACCGGCCACCCCACCGACAAAATCGAGGTGATCATTCTCGGTGGCACGTGGTCGTTCTACCCAGAGACCTACCAGATCTGGTTTGTGAAGCGGATCTTCGACGCCATGCACGATTTCGGCGCAGGCATTGACCACCGCGATGAGGTCGAGGCGGCGCTGCGTGAGGCGTCACAACTCCACCCAGAGCGCAACATCACCAACGTGACGGTGCACGGCGCACAGATGACTCAGACCTATAATCAAGTCGTGCAAACGATCTACCGCGACGAGATGAGCCGTTCGCGTGAACTGGTCGATCTGATCGCGGACGGCGCGCGCGACCGTTCCCCGGTGGATGAGTACGCCACCTGGGACGAATTGGCCGCCGCCCACCGCTTCAACGAGACCGCGCCGTGCCGCTGTGTCGGCCTCGTGATCGAGACGCGCCCGGATCACATCAGCGCCGAGGAGGTGCTGCGCGTGCGGCGGCTGGGCTGCACGAAGGTGCAAATCGGCTTTCAAAGCCTGGACGATGCGGTGCTGCGCGCCAATCGGCGCGGGCACACCGTCGCCGCGACTCGGCGGGCGGTAGGGCTGCTGCGCCAGGCCGGGTTTAAAATTCACGCCCACTGGATGCCGAATCTCTACGGATCATCGCCGCAGATGGACATCGCAGATTACGCACGGATGTTCGCCGACCCGGATTTCCGCCCGGACGAACTCAAGGTCTATCCCTGCTCGCTCATCGAAAGCGCGGCGCTGATGCAGCGCTACGCAGATGGCTCGTGGCAGCCCTACACTGAGGAGGAGCTGCTCGGCGTGCTGGTCGAGTGCTTCCGCCTGACGCCGGATTACTGCCGCCTCACCCGCGTGATCCGCGATATTCCCGGCACGGACATCGTGGTGGGCAACAAAACGACGAATTTTCGGCAGCTTGTCGAAAACGAACTCGAGCGGCGCGGCGAACGCAGCCGCGACATCCGCGCGCGTGAGATTCGGCAGCGGACGGTCACGCCGGAGTCGTTGCGCCTTGATGAGGTGTGGTACGAGGCCAACGGCGGCACCGAAGTCTTCTTGCAGTACGTCACCGACTCGGACGACATCGCCGGGTTCTTGCGGCTGTCGCTGCCAAATCAAGACGTTGCGCCACTCACCGACGAACTCGCCGACGCCGCGATGATCCGCGAGGTGCATGTGTATGGGCAGGCGCTCGGCATTGGCGAAGCAGCGACCGGGCGCGCACAGCACGCCGGGCTGGGCACCCGCTTGATCGAGCGGGCGGTTGAGCTGGCGACCGAGCGCGGCTATCGGCGGCTGGCCGTGATCTCGGCGGTGGGGACACGGGGCTACTATCGCAAGCGCGGCTTCGCGGACGGCGCTCTGTACCAGGTGCGCGATCTCGCTGGTAGCGGATCGCAGCGCCCAAAGCCGATCCAACGCCGCTGACCGTCCAGCCCGAACCCGTCTACAAGCTGCCCGCGCCCGATGCTGGCATTCATCACGTCGAACAAGCAATCACTGGCGGCAGCGGGTGCTTGAGTGCCTACCAATTCGAGATGCCGGGTATCTGGCGTTTTCTGGATTAGGTGAGGGCCGTGTGCCTTGATTGCCCCAGAATCCGAATGCACCCAACAAACACCGCAGGTAGCTGATCAGCGCAGCACCGATGTACACTGCGCGGGTACGGGTGCCGCTGGTGATCCTACGGGTGCCGGCGGCGGATTTTGAGGAGGCACCAACGCATGACAAACACAACGGTACACTTCGGCACCTTCGTGCCGCAGGGCTGGCGGATGGATTTGGTCGAGATTGACGACCCGGTGGCGCAATACGCAGCGATGACGCGCGTCGCGCAGGCCGCTGAACAGGCCGGCTACGACTCGATCTGGGTATACGATCACATGCACACCGTCCCAACCCCAGAGATCGAGACCTGCTTCGAGGCGTGGACGCTCACAGCGGCGTTGGCGCGCGACACACAGACGGTCAAGCTGGGGCAGATGGTGACGTGCAACGGCTACCGCAACCCGGCGCTGTTGGCGAAGATCGCCTCGACGGTGGATGTGGTCAGCGGCGGGCGGCTCTTCTGTGGGCTGGGCGCGGGCTGGTACGAACACGAATGGCGCGCCTACGGCTTCGGCTTCCCCGAGCGGCGCGACCGGATGCGCGCCTTCCGCGAGGCGTGCGAGATCGTGGTGCGGCTGTGGACGGACGAGCGCGCCAGCTTCTCCGGCGAGTATTACACCATCGACGGCGCGATCAACGAGCCGAAGGGCGTGCAGAAACCACACATCCCGCTGTGGATCGGCGGCGGTGGTGAGCAGGTCACGCTGAAGTTGGTGGCACGGCTGGGTAATGCGTGCAATTTCGGCGGCGGCGATCTGGATACGATCCGCCACAAGATGGGGGTATTGCGCCAACACTGCGCCGATGTAGGGCGCGATTTCGAGACGCTGACGCGCAGCACCAGCCTGAATATCTTCTTGCTGGAGCCGGGCGACGACCCGGAAGCAGCGACCGCCGCCGCGCGCGGTGCGCTGTCGTATGAGCAGTTCGCCACTGATTACATGGTCGCCACTGCTGATCAGATCACCAGCCATATCGAGGCGCTGGCCGCAGCGGGGATGAATTACATCCTCACCTACTTCCCGCGCGTTGCCTACGATCAAACGATGTTGGCGCGGTTCGCCCAGCAAGTGATGACGCGCTTTTAAGGTAATTTTACTCGCTCGGTGGCGCGGCGCAGCGTGGTACAGTTTGCGTGGCGCGGCGGCTGGATCAATCAGCCGCTCCAACCCATCAGGAGGACACGATCATGGGCAGCGATGAAGTGATACTCTCAGAAGCAGCGATCAGCGGGCCAGAAGCGCGCGGTACCGCCCGGCTGATCCGGCAGGCCAGCGGCGCGGTGGTGCTGCGCGTCGAAGCTTATTGGATCGCAGAGGGCGCGCCGGACGCGCGCTTTTACCTCACACCGGACGCCGGCGGCGCGGTCAACGTGGATGGGGTGATCGACTTCGGCAAAATGGATCAGCTCACCGGCACGGTCGAATTTGCGCTGCCGGAAGGCGTCGATCCGGCCAGCTTGGGGGCCGTTGTCGTCTACTGCAAGGCCTACAGCGTCGAATTCGGCAAAGGGGCGCTGCAAGCCACCGCCTGATCCGCGCGAGTCGGGCGCAGCACCAGCCACCCCCGACTCCGAAGATCGGCACGCTAGAGCAACACGGTTACGCCGTTGAGGTGGTGGTGGGTGAAGGCGTTGAAGTGGCGGCGTTGGCATTGTTGCTCTGGGCCGCCGCCGCTTCTTGCGTGAGCACTTCCTGCCAGATGGCTTTGAATTTTGTGCGGTCGCGCGTGGCGGCCTCACGGATCGTCTCGACGGCGTAGCGGCGGCGGTCGGGCGCGGTCGCCAACACCAGATTCGGCGGCGGCGGCTCGGCGAGGTTGTTTTCGCGCAGCTTCGCCAGCAGCTGCTGCGCCAACGGCTGCCGCTCACCGCGCTCCAGCCCCGCCAAAATATCCTGGTAAACGCGGAAGGCGCTCACATCCGGCTGAATTTGCACAGCCTTCAGGCACATTTTGCAGTAGGTGACGACGACATCCCGCACGACGGCGCGTGTGCTTGGTTCCACATTCAGGTCGCCGCTCACCAGCCAGGCCAGTTCAATCGACAGCTCCTGACAGAATTCGTCCAGTTGGATCACCAGCGCGCGGATGGCTTCTTCGGGCAGCCCCAGCAGCCAGGTGCGCAGTTGCGGCTCGTCCTTCAGGTCGCTATCGACCCAGTCTTTGAACGGCGCGACCAACGTCACGCTCGGCGGGCGAACAACACGCGTTACTGTGTCTTGAACATCGCGCGCAGCCCGGTTGATGCTGTCGCCAACATCTTCGCTGATCCCGCGCACAGAGACGGTTTCACCGGCGCGGCGGCGGCGGGCGAGTTCACGCTCCGCAATGATCGCCACCCCAACGAAGAGGACAACCAGAATCAGTAAAACAGGCAGGGTCATACAATTGGCTCCTCGCCCCATCGGGGACAGTTAGTTCGCAGATTTGCCCGTATTGGTGACAAATCGCGGGTCTAGCGTGATCAGGTCGGCGTTGCGCCGCCACTGCTCATAGCGCAGCGCGGCCATCAGATCCTGCAGTTGGCCGACGTTGGGCATGGCGTTCGGGTCGAAGTAAGTGCGCAGGCGGCGGCTCAGCCGGAAGGCAACCAGTTCGTTGAGCGCGAGCAGCCATTGCAGCGCCGACGCCAGCAGATACCCTTCCGAGAGGATCGTCACGATGAGGGCTGTCGCGCTGATCACATCGCCGTTGAGGCGCGCCCGCTCAAGCGCGTTGTCGATGGTGCGCTCGAACAACGGCAGCGCACTGACCAGCGTTAGCGGCGTGCTGATGATCCCCAGCGGCGTATAAATCAGCGCGCCGATCAACGATAAGCCAAGTGAATACGTCGCCAGACGGTAGCTGACGCGCACGCGCTGGTTCAGCGTATTGAGCGCCTGCGTATTCTCGTAATCGCCATCAAATGGGGTGTCAGCGGGCAGCGACAACCAATACATCAGATTGCGCCGGCGGCGGCGCTGGAAAATCCGCAGCGATGCCGTGATCAGGGTGCCCGCAAGCAGCGCGTCAATGACAATCATCGAAACCTCCTTGCTGGAAACCACCCGTCTTTAGCGGGTGGAGGAAAGCACGATTGGCGCGTGTAGCTACCACCGTGCATCGGACAACAG
>JAADYY010000034.1 GCA_010092805.1 Chloroflexota bacterium
CCCAGGACGATCACAAAGGAGACGATCCCGGCGGTGGTTGGGTTGCGGGTGCGCCCGGAGACCCACACACCCAGTGCCGTCATGGCGCGCAGCCGCCACAACGGTTCGATCACGAACACTGCGCCGAGGCCAATGATCATCAGTGAAAAGGAGAGGATGAACAGCGTGAAGTCGGAGCCGGCACCGACAGAGCTGCCGGACAGACTGCGTATTTCGATGGTCAGCACCCACCCTATCACGGCGAGGGCCGCCAGCGCCACCGCGAGCCGGTACCCAAGCACGAGGCTCAGGGTGCGCCATGCACGGAGCTGCCCAGCGCTGTGCTTGGCGGCGATCAAGGCGCTGTCGCGCTGGCCCGTCAGCCGCAGCAGATCCCAGCGCCCGCTGACGATCTCACGATTGATGCTGTTCATCGTTGCAGAAATACTTGCACCATCGATAGCGACCGTTGTCGCCGGGAACCCGACCGCAAAGATCACGAGCAGCGTCTCCGCCAGGACACTGGGCCAAGGGAACCAGGAGGGCGTTCCCAGCCGTGTGAGGACGACGAGCAGTAGATAGATGCCCAGCGTGGCACCCGCCCCGATCAGCAGCCACAGCCGACTGCGGCGCAGCAGGGCATCGGCGGAGTGGCCCCAGCGCGAATGCCGGGTTTCGGCGACGAACAGCGGGTTAGTCGTCAGCTTGTGGTGGGGCAGCAGTCGGCGAAACATCTGCGAGCGCCTCCAGATCAAATGCGGCCAGCAACTGCGCCTCCTCTGCACGCAGCGCCGCCAGCAGCTCGATAAAGCGCGGATCGTCGTTGCTGAGCGCGACCGCCGTTTCCAACCAGTGCTCGGCAGCCAGCAGATCGCCAACTTGTTGATACGCCAGGCCCAGCTCGGCATACAGCGCCGGGTTCTCCGGGGCGAGCGCGGTCGCCAGAATCAGCGCGTCGAGGCTGGCGGCGTAGTCGCCGCTGTGGCGCAGGTGCAGCCCTTGCAGGTAGCGCACCTGCGGGTTCTGTGGATCAACGCTGACAGCCTGTGCGATCCAGGCGGCACCGTCTTTGCCCTGGCGATCACGCGCCAGCCCGGTGTAGGCCAGCGCTTCGGGGTAGCCGCTGTCCTGATTGGCGGCGTGCCTGAACGCGATTTCGGCATACGCCCAGCGCGCTTGATCGGCGAGCGCCAGGCCAACGCGCAGGGCTAGCAGCGGATCATCTGTCGAAGCGCGCAGCACCCGCGTCAGGGCCGCAGCATCGGTTGCATAGGCGGGCTGATCGGCTGCCCGCGCCAGGTGATCGTGCGCGGCAACCGGATCGACCGCCGCCTGGATCAAGCCGAGGTGAAAATGTGCCCACTCGGTGACTACGGCATCCGCCGGGGTGAGCATCACCAGCCGGGTCAGCGCTTCGACGGCCCGCGACCAACGCTGCAACTCCAGATAGGCGTTGGCGAGGGTGTGCAGCAGCCGTATGTCGTTTGGTTGGGATTGCAGCGCGGCTTCCCAATAGGCGACGGCCCGCGTCAGATCGCCCGCTTCCTGCCACAGATCTCCGGCCAGGATCAGGTGCGCTGGCGTCCAGCCGATCTCGGCGGCCTGCGCCTCAACGCGGTACAGCGCCTGAAGCGGGCGTCCGCTTTCGCGCAGATCCGAATCAAGCGCACCCCCCGACCCGTTTTGATCAGGGGGGCGCGATAACCATACGAATGTCAGTAGCGTGAGGGGGACGAGGAGCGCCAGCAGGACAACGAACGTCCGCCGGGAAAGACGCTTCATCAGGCAGTCTGGCTCAGCGCGCTCTTGACGACATTTTCGACATCATCTGAGGTAAACGGCTTCACCAGGTAGCTGTAAACGCCGTGCAGCTTACCGACGAGACGGTTGGTGGCGTCGCCGTAAGCGGTGATCACGATGACGGCGGGCATCTTGCCGCCAGTTTCCTTCTGCCGTTCCTTGATGCTGTCCAGCACTTTCCAGCCTGTGATGTCTGGCAGGCCAATATCCAACAGTACCACATCTGGGTTCAGCTCATTGTAGCGGGCGAACGCTTTGTTGCCGTGACTTTCGTGCGCCGTCTCCAGGTTTAACCGCTTGAGCGTCAACTGGAGCATTTCGGCCAGTTCCATCGTGTCCTCGATGATCAGCACCGATGGGGTGGTCGTCCCGTTGGTGGGCTGCAATGCGGAATCGTGGGCCGGGGCCGCTGTCTGCGGGGTTGCTGCCGCTGGGTTCTGCGTTTCGGCGGTAGTGAGTCCGGCGTCTTGCCGGTCGTTGTTGTCGTCTCCCTCTTTTGCCACAACAACCGCCCGCATCAGGCCCGTTTCGGCAATAGGATCATCGATCATCACCTCTGGTTGCAACGCGCGGAGGGTCATTGTCTGCTGTGGGTCGGCGGGTTCGTGCCGCTTGCGCGCTTCCGGCAGCCCCTCAGCCTGTTCATCGGTTATAATGACTGTGCTGGCTAACCGCTTGGTCATGGGAAGGCCTCAATAAGTTGTGCTGATGAATTTTGTAAGGAGAGCACCACATCATAGCTCCAGTATAACACACCGCCTTCGGCACAATGCTAAAGTCTGCGACAATTTTTCAGATTTGTGCAAGTTCTGTAAGGATGTTAACAAGCGCTTTACGAGATTTACAATCATGGCCCGACCGATACTTCACTATGTGACGACTCTCCCATTGGCGCACGCGGGTGATTGCAGTTTGCTGGGCGTGACACCCGCTGGCACCCTGTATGTTGAGGAGATTTACAGCGAGGCAGCCTGGCTGGCGCAGCACGCGCTCAACCGTGATGGCACGCTTGTACTGTCTATCGACGAGGATTACGGGGCGCACGCAGTCACCGCGCCGCTCGCTTTGCCGGTGGATATTGTGCGCCCGCAGCGTGCATGGCAAACCATGCGCATGAACTTCAGTGGCGCACGACATCGCGGGCTGCGCGGCCCCGAACGCCTGCTCGATCTGCTGCGCCCGCTGACCGTCCACGATAAAATGACGCTGGCAGCGTTGCTCGATCTCGACCCAACGACGCCGCTGCTGGGTTTGGCAGAATACTATGTGCTCGCCGAAGCCGCCCTCGCACCGCCGAACCTGTATGTCGTGTGTGCGCGTGTTCGGCTGGCATATGCGCTGCCCGAAGCACAGATCGATGCCGACGGCGAACCCTACGACTACGATACGCGGGTCTGGTTCACCGCGCAGGTTTGTGATCGCACCCTGGGCGATACGCCAAGCTTGATGCACACGCTTGCCGACCTGCCCAGCGTTGAACTGCACCGCCCGATGGACTGCTTGGTTCACGCCAATCAGTTGTATGTGGCCGACGGCGGGGCCGACGACCGTGTGAGTTGTGTCCACATCTGGCAGATCGAACACACCGACCCGCCCCTCACCCGTGAAGAAGCATACTTGAAGAGGTTGTACGGCTGATCTTATGCCCAGATTTTCATCGACGACGTTTTTGACCTTGTCCGCTTTTCTGCGCTGCGCACCGCGCCTGCTCTCGCTGCTGATCCTGATCGGGGTGTTATGGATCGGTCAACCGCGCGCGGTGCTGGCGCAGGCCGCCGCTATTGACACCATTTGCCCGGCGGTGGGGGTGCAAGAGCGCGGCGGCAGCTTCCAACCCGGCGGCCTGATCCTCACAAGCTTCGACCGCGACGCGCTGTGGATCTACAACATCGACAATCAGCGCCGCTACCCGCTGCCAGAAACCTCGCCCTGCACGCGGAACTGCCGCCTTTCGCCGGATGCGCGGTGGCTGACGTATTTCAACGACCTGACCAACGCCTTTAACAAGATGCGCACCGACGGCACGCAGCGCACGTTCGTCACCGATTACGCGGCGGACGTGCAGTGGTGGAGCGACCGCATCTTCTTAATCTGGACGCCGGGGCATCAAGCCTATTTGCAGGAGGAGGGCGGCACCGACCGCCGCTACCTCGATGTCTCTGGCGTGATCGCGGTGCAGCCGGGCGGGTTGTGGGCACTGATGGTGCAGCAAAACGGCGATAGCTTCGAGCGCGCGTTGATCGACCTCGAACGGCGCGGCCTGGTCGGCATCAGCGATGGGCGTGTCCATCTGGGTGCGGATCAGGGGTATTTCAACGCTCACGCCTGGTCGCCGGACGGCAGGTTTCTGGCATATGTCGCGCCGGTCGATCCTGATGCGGAGATCGTGAGCGGCGAGATCTTTGGGATCCAGCCCGGCGACTCTGCGCCCGCGCAGTGGACAGATCTCGCGGCGGCTTACGGCCCGGTGCGGATCAATGGGCTGGCGGTGGGGGATTTGAGCTGGTCGCCGGACAGCGCGCGGATCGCGTTCTGGGTGACCGAAGTGCGCGGCCCGGACAACCTGGGGGCGGCCATGCTGCATGTGCTGGACGTGGCAGCGGGCACCGTGCGTGCATACTGCGGTTACACCACCACGCGCCACACCCCCAACCCGCCGCGCTTGATCTGGTCGCCGGATGGGACGCATGTCGCCTTCGCCGGGGACATGGCCGACGATGATCGCGGCCATCTGGTGCTGGCACTTAACACAGAGAGCGGCGTTTTCACCGTGCTGAGTACGGGTGTCTACCCCGCGCTGGGCACCCCGAATCTGGTAGCGTGGGGACGCAGCCCACAATGATCACCCGCAAGCTGTGGCGGCTGTTGGCGAACCCGCCCCAAAGCAATGCCCTCTACCGCCGCCTGAGTGCGAGCGGCAGCGTTCGGCCCAAACGCCGCCAAAAGACCTCGCTGCTGGGGCTGATCTATGGCAGCTTCGCGATCATGCTGCGGAATGTGGTGTTGTTGGGGGTGGTGTACATCGGCTTCCTGATCGTGCTGCTGAGTGTGGTCGTCGCCGCCAATGCAACGCCAACCGGCACCGATACCGGCATGGGGCTGCTGTTTCTGCTCATCAGCGCGATCATCTTCAGCGGCATCATCTACGGCACCGACTGGACAATCGCCATCGCGGATGCGCTGACGCACGAGCGCGAGCGCGGCACCTACGATCTGCTCAGTTTGTGCCCGGCGGGGCCGCTGGGTGCCAACTGGTCGATAAGCCTGGGGCTGCTGCACCGCGATAATCTGTTCACGCAGCGCTATAACCGGCATCTGCTGGTGATCCGGCTGCTGCTGATCTTCGCCGGGGTGACCACCCTCAGTGTGATCTTCGCGGCGAACAGCGCGTTCACCTTCGCCGAAAATCTCGTCATCATCCTGAGTCTGTTGGCGTTCATCGCGGCGGCGTATCTCGATTACCCACAGTCGATCATCACGGCCACGCTCATCGGCATGTTCACAGCGCTGTACGCGCCGCGCCGCTCTGATGCGCAGGCTGTCGCCGTAATTGGCTTCGTCGGCGCGCAAATTGGGATCTATCTGACGGTGGTGGTGGTCAATTTCTCGGTGCTGCCCACCATCGTGAGCGCTTTTGCCGTCGAAAGTGCAACGGGCGAACTGCTTCTGCTGATCCCGCGTTTGCTGGTGTTTTTCCTCACCCGCGAGGCGGTGATCGTGCTGTTGTGGCAGGCGCTCAACAACCTGCTGGTGAGCGATGCCAGCGAGGTCGAGCGGCTGTTCGATCCCGGTGGTTTGGCCAGCGGCTTCTAAAAACGAAAGATCCGTGTTGATGTTCATGCTCACCTGGCAGTTCTGGCTGGCCTTGCGCCGCCCGCAGACGCAGCACCCGGTGTATCGGCGCTTATTTGCGCGCCGCCGCCGCACGCGCCGCGAAATCGTGGAGTCGCTGCTGGAGCTGCCCGCTGAACTGCCATTCGATCTATCGCCGCTGGTGCGCAGCGGTTGGCGTTTCTTCCGTGCGGTGGCGCTTGTCTTCGTGCTGCCGGCCATGATCGTCTTCACGTATTTGGCGACGGTGATCTTTATCATGGCAGCGTCGTTGGTGGCCATCTTCTCGCCGCTTGTGCTGCCCGTCGTCAACACGTTCTTCGGTGTGAGCGTAGCGCTGGATGCCAGCGGCAAGATCGCCGAAGAGTACGACCGCAACACCTACGAAGTGCTGGGGGCCTCGCCAGTGGGCCGCCTGGGCATCCACTGGATGTATGTCACCGGGACGTATCAGCAGCAGGGCACCGCGCGGTTGGGGCGCAATGGCTTCACCATCATCGGGATTATCACGGCGTTGGTGGGGTTCACTTCGTCGTTTGTCTTCACGATCCCGGCACCCGACCTGAGTGTCGAGATCGCACGGGCGGCAGGGTTGGCGGCGTTTTTCGCCCTGGATTACATCCAGACCGATGTCATCAGCAATCTGGTGGGGATGCTGATCCCGGCGTATCTCACCAGCCAGACCAACACCCGCCTGATCGCAGGGGGCGTGTTTATCGCACTGCAAGCCACCAGCTATTTGGCCCTGCTGCTGATCGCGTTCGTGGTACTGCCGCTGCTGTTCGCCCTCCTGGATCTCAACGCTGTGGTCGCGGGCATCGCGCAGCCATTGCTGGCGCTGGCGGCTCTATATGCGCTGCGTGCGGTGATAATCGCACGGCTGTGGCGGCTGATCGGGCGCGAACTTGGCGCGGACGCGCGCGAATTAACCGCATTGGTCGGCTAAAGCACCCCGAAGATTGCCACAGACTGGCGCGACGGTGCTGGACGGGCGGGTCAGCGGAGCGTTATAATACTGCTTAGAGCGAATTGGAGTATTTACTGTGAGCGATTTGATCAACCCCAACGGTATTCCAGTCGAGCAGGCCAACGCGGACGACGGCTGGAAGCCTGACCCGAACCACCCGCGCCGCCGCCCGCCCTGGATCAAGGTACGTGCGCCCAGCGGCGAAAACTACGAGCGCGTCTATGGCCTGATGCGCGGCCACAAGCTGAACACCGTCTGCGAAGAGGCGCAGTGCCCCAACATCGGCGAATGCTGGGGGCGCGGCACCGCCACCTTCCTGATGATGGGCGATACGTGTACCCGTTCGTGCGGCTTCTGCGACATCAAGACGGGGCGGCCCAGCCCGCTCGATTGGAAGGAGCCGAACCGCATCGCCGAGTCGGTGCGCGCGCTGAACCTGCGCCACGTGGTGATCACGAGTGTGAACCGCGACGAACGCGCCGACGGGGGCGCGCCAATCTTTGCGATGGTCATCAAGCGCATCCGTGAACTGCAACCGGGGTGCAGCATCGAAGTGCTGATCCCGGATTTCAAGGGCAGCGAGACCGCGCTCAAGATCGTCATGGATGCGCAGCCGGAGATCCTCAACCACAACGTCGAGACGGTGCCGCGCCTGTTCCGCAAGGTGCAGCCGCAAGATCACTACGAATGGGCGATGGCAACGCTCACCAACGCCAAGCGCATGGATCCGCTGGTGTTGACCAAAAGCGGGATCATGGTCGGGCTGGGCGAAACATTCGATGAGGTCGTTGAGGTCATGCGCGATCTGGCGGCGTGCGGCGTCGATATTCTGACTATCGGCCAGTATCTGCAACCGAGCAAGAAGCATCTGCCGGTGGAGCGCTTCTACCTGCCGGAAGAATTCGACCGCTTCATCGTGATTGGCAAGGCAATGGGCTTCAAGTGGGTGGAAAGCGGCCCGCTGGTGCGCAGCAGCTACCGCGCCGACCAGCAGGTACGCGAACTATCGCAGCTCAATCATTTCCGGCTGCGTCAACCTGTCGTCGATTCGGCTGATTGATCCAGGTCGCTGCCCCTTATTGCAACCGCTGAAACAGAAACGCCCCACTCGCAGGAGTGGGGCGCTGTCGTCTTCTGGCGTGCGCTGGCGCGCGACGATCTACGTTTCGATGACCTTGTCGTCAATGAGCTGCTGCTGCACTTTCTGGCCGCGCGGATCAAAGGCGAAGTGCTGGCCGTACAGTTGGAATTCCATGTCCTGCATGGCGCGCCCGGCGCGGTTCTTCTCGACCGTGAACACCACCCAATCGCGGAACTGCTTGGCGGTGTACGGGTTGAAGGCGATGTGATCCTTCGACATGATCTGATACTTGTTGTTCATGATCAGCGCGATGTCCGACTCGTAGTCGAGGGCGCTGCTGCCACGCAAGTGAAACAGGTGGATACGCTTACTCTTGAGGCCTTCGCGGTCGGCGGCGACAATCGCCCACACCGGCACATCGAGCGTCAGGGCGATGTCCTTGAGGCCCTCCACGATGATGGTGACCTTGTCGTTTTCGTCGCGTGGGCGTTCTGGGTGCACTGCAATCTTTTGCAGGTAGTCCACGAACAAGGCGACATTGCCACCCGTCGCGTCACACAACCGCGCGGTCATCTCTTTAATGGCGCGCAGCGTGGTTACCGCTGGGCTGGCCTTCAGCAGGATCATGCGGTCGGCGTAGCGCGCTAACTGCCGCAAGCTGGGCGAAGTCTTCGGGTTATCGCGCAGGATCGCCTGGAGTGACCCGGCACCACCTTCCTTGCCCATAAATTCTTTGGCCCGCTGCGCCACGATGATCTGGTACAGATCGCGCAGCTTTAGCCCCCGGCTGAGGTCGATCTCTGGCGGATTAACACTTTCCAAGCACAGCAGACGGTGCATGAGATGGGTTTCGGTATGTTCGTAAGAAAGGTAAAACACATACTGATCGGGCCGCATCGCAATATTCCGCGCGATTTGCAGGGTGGCAATCGTTTTACCGATGCCTTGCGCCCCCCCCAGCAAGACCAATTCCGTTTTGCGCAGGCCGCCGCCGATAAACCCGTCCAGCGGATCGAAGCCAGTGGGCAGCGGGATGAAATCGATGAGGTCGCCGCGCATCACCCGTTCGTTGGCTTCGTTCAGTACCTGAGTCAGGGTACGGGGCAGGTGTGCGCCGCCGCGCCCACGACCGCCGCTGCCGCCCTGTCCTGATCCCGACCCACCAGATGGGGGTTGCCCACCAGATGGCGGCTGCCCGCCGCCGTTCGATCCTGGCGGTCGCCCTTGGGCAGGAGTCAATGGCTGAACCGTGTTAGGGGCCTGATCGTGGTTGTCCCCGGAGTCATGCAGTGGATCTGTAAAGCGTCTTGTCGTCATAAGCCCTGTATACCTATCCCTGGGCTGCTTGGCAGAGCAGGTCGCTGAAGCACCGTACACCCAAAGCCCCCCTTTTATAACAGTCATGATATAAGAAACCCTGAAATTCAGCAAATTCATTTTGGCGTGATACCGCAGATCCGCAGGTGCTGAAATTCATCGTATGGGCCTGTGCAACCCTGGCGGTCGTGCCATATGGGGCGTCGGCTGCGCACACCACCCCCTAAGGTTGGCAGCTTCTAACCTTCTACATACGCTGTGACCAAAGCGCGCTGCGAAGCCACGTTCCAATTTGCGCCTGCCACCGCCCCTCGACGCAACGCTGACGGTACGGGTGGCGGATCGTCGCTGCCTATAGGCAAACCTGCCGATCTGAAGTAGACTTAGAACAGACTTGAAACTGACCAGCGTATTCTATCCAAAAGGGCCGGGGTTGACGGAGCTACCAGAACAAAACCCAGATCAAGCAGAGCTGATCGAGGTCATCGAGAATCACCCCTTCTCGGATGAGCGCAGCCTAGCACGGCGGACTGCGCTGCAAATTCTCTACGAACTCGATTGCACCGACCATCCGCTGGGGCATGTCTTGACGACGCAGTTGCAGAACGAACCGGTTGACCGCAATGTGCGCCGCTACGCGCGCCAACTGGTGCTAGGTGTGGACGCCCATCGTGTGCTGCTTGACGATACGATTCGCCACTTTGCGTCGAGCTGGCCGCTGGAGCAAATGGCGATCATCGACCGCAATATCCTGCGCATCGCGGTGTACGAATTCGCCATTTCTGGGCGCGTGCCTACCGGTGTCGCTATCGATGAAGCCGTCGAACTGGCAAAGGTCTTCGGTGCCGAAAGCGCGACGGGCTTCGTCAATGGGGTGCTGGGCGCGTTGGCCCGTGATGCTGCGCTGCTGGAATCGCTGCGCGCCGCTGCCGCAACGACCGATCAAACCGAAGATGCCCCCACCGATGAGTCCGATGAGGAAGACTCATGACCTCTAATGTAAAGACACAGCCCCCTCCCTACCAAGAACCGGACCTGCCCCCGGAAGAAGGCGAGGAAGACGACAACCAACTGCGCATGTCGCTGCTGGATCACCTGGGTGAGCTGCGGACGCGCATCACGCGCGCCGGGATCGCGCTCATTCTGGGTACGGTGATCGGTATCCTCGTCGCGGGCGAGGTGCTGCTCTACTTGCAGGAGCCGTATGGCGACAAATTTATTATGCTAGGCCCCACCGACAGCGTGGTCGCCTACTTCCGGGTTTCGCTGATGGTCGGTGGCATCCTGGCGATCCCGATGATCACCTATCAGTTTTTGATGTTTGTGCTGCCCGGCCTCACTCGCCGCGAAAAGCGCTACTTCCTCAGTGCGCTCCCGGCGATCACTGGGTTGTTTGTGATTGGCGCGCTGTTCGCATGGTTTGTTCTGGTGCCGCCGGCGATCAATTTTCTGGAAGGCTTCCAGGAAGGGCTGTTTGAGGCGCAGTGGACGGCGGAGCGCTATCTGGCGTTTGTCACCACGCTGATCTTCTGGATGGGTGTCGCCTTCGAGACACCGCTGGTCTTCTTCGTGCTGTCGATTCTCGGCATGGCCACCGCGCGCGCGCTGCTGCGCAGTTGGCGGGTCGCCATCGTTGGTGCAGCGGTCGCCGCCGCGCTGATCACCCCAACGATTGACCCGGTCAATATGGTGCTGGTGATGGGGCCGCTGCTGGCGCTGTACCTGCTGAGTATCGTGCTGGTGCTCATTGGCCGCCGCTTCAGCCGCCTGGATACCAAAGCCGACTATGAGCTTGAGTAAGCCGACGACGATCCGTATTTATGGTGTGCCGCTCGATCTCGGTCAACAGCGGCGCGGCGTCGATATGGGGCCGAGTGCGCTGCGCTACGCGGAACTACAAAAGCGCCTGGAACAACTGGGCCTGACGGTATGCGATGGCGGCAATATCGTGGTGCCGGTCGCGGAGCAGGTCGATCATCAAGCCGTCGATGGTAGAGCGCACAACGCGACGGCCATCGGCGCGGTTTGCCGTGTGATCTATGACCACATGCGCGCCGTGATCGCTGCTGGGGAAATCGGCATCTTTCTCGGCGGCGATCACAGCGTCTCGATTGGCACGGTTGCGGCGGTGCTGGAACACCCGCTGCCCGTTGGCGTGCTGTGGATCGACGCGCACGGCGATTTCAACACGCCGCAGACCACCATCAGCGGCAATGTGCACGGGATGGTCGTCAGCGCACTGATGGGCAGCGGGCCGGAGGTGCTGACGATTGGCGCGCGGCGGCTGCAACCGCAGCAGATCGTCATGATCGGCACACGTGACCTTGACTTGGAAGAGCGTGTCAAACTCGCGGAGAGTGGCATCAAGGTGTTCACGATGCGCGACATTGACGAAAACGGCATGGCGACCGTCGTCCAAGCGGCGCTCACGGCGCTGGGCAACGTGAGCGTGCTGCATGTCAGCCTGGATATGGACTCGCTCGATCCGCAGTTCGCGCCCGGCGTCGGGACTCCCGCGCCCGGCGGCCTGACGTACCGCGAGGCGCATCTGCTGATGGAAATGCTGGCCGATGATGGCCGCGTGCGCTCGCTCGACATCGTTGAGGTCAACCCAATCCTCGGCGGGGAAAACCACACCGCCGAAGTCGCTGTCGAGCTGGCGGCGAGTTTGTTCGGTCAGCGCATCCTCTAAAACGGCGTATTGGTGTTATGGTCAGTCTGTTCGGTCGGCGTCGCCGTGATCGCCGGGTGCTTGTCTTCGGTCTCGACTGCGCCAGCCCCCGCCTCATTTTCGATCAATTCAACGACGAACTGCCCACGCTGCGACGTTTGATGGCTGGCGGCACATGGGGCGAACTCGAATCGTCGACGCCGTGCATCACCGTGCCGGCGTGGTCGAGTATGCTCAGCAGCCGCGATCCGGGCGTGCTGGGCGTGTATGGCTTCCGCAACCGCGCTGATTTCAGCTACCGTGATATGATCGTGGCCGACAGCAGCTTCATCAAGGTCAAGCGGGTGTGGGATTACGTCGGTGAGGCCGGGAAGCAGGCGGTCGTCGTCAGCGTGCCCCAGACCTACCCGCCGCCGCCGATCAACGGCCACCTGATCAGCGGGTTCCTGACGCCGGGGACGGGCAGCACCTTCACCTACCCGGCGATCCTCAAGCAGGAGGTGCTGCAACTCGCGCCAGATTACCCCTTCGATGTGCGCGAGTTCCGCTCCGCCGACAAAGCCAACCTCCTCCAGCAGATCGAGGACATGACGACGGCACAGTTCCGCGTGGCGGAGCACATGCTGCGCACCAAACCCTGGGATTTTTTCATCCATGTCAACATCGGCCTCGACCGGATGCATCACGGGTTCTGGCACTTCCACGATCCGCAGCACCGAGAATACGCTGTGGGTAATCTGTTCGAGCAGGCCATCCGCGATTATTACAAACGTCTCGACGCCTTCGCCGACCGCTTGATCAGCTTGGCGGGGGATGATACCGTCGTGCTGATCGTCAGCGATCACGGTGTCTCGCGCATGGATGGCGGCATCTGCCTCAATGAGTGGCTGTGGCGCAACGGCTGGCTGGCGCTGCGCACGCCGCCGCCATTCGGCCAGCTCACCCGCATCGAAGATGCGGACATCGACTGGTCACAGACGCGGGCGTGGGCCAACGGCGGCTACTATGGGCGCGTGTTCCTCAACGTGAAGGGCCGCGAGCCGCAGGGTGTCGTGCCGCCGGAGATTTATGACGTGGTGCGCGATCAACTAGCGGCAGCTATCGCCGAGATTCGCGGGCCGGACGATCAGGTCTTGCAGACGCGGGTCTTCAAACCGGGCGAGATCTACCAGACGGTCAACAACATCCCGCCGGATTTGATGGTCTACTTCGGCGATCTGCACTGGCGGGCGGTCGGGAGTTTAGGGCACGGCAAGCATTACACCTTCGAGAACGACACCGGCCCCGATGCGGCCAACCATGCGATCAACGGCATGTTCATCCTCCACGATCCGCAGCGACCGGGCGCGGGCCGCGTCGAGGGGCACCAATTGATGGACATCGCGCCAACGATCCTCCAGCGCATGGG